>NVUL01000030.1 GCA_002401885.1 SAR86 cluster bacterium | reverse complement strand
TGAGCACACTCTGAACGAAGATCTTCTTCGTTCCTAAGTTGACTAACTCTTCCTGTTTCGCCTCTTCACCTTCTGAACTCTGCTCGCCGTCCTTACTAAAAAAACGAAATCCGAAATAGCCTAGACCGAGGTATACAAGATAACTTGCGCCGGCAATTTTTAATACCGTATATGCGAGAGGGGAATAGGCAAACAACGCAGATAGTCCTAACACCGCGGCAAGCACATGTAGCAGGCTGCCCGCAGCTAAACCTGCAACAGCGGCGAGTCCGGCTGAAGTACCCTGTGCAATAGTGCGCGCCATCACGTAGAAGTTCGAAGGACCCGGCGAGAGATTCATGATGAAGGCAGCCGCGGTGAATAGCAGAATATCATTCAGTGGTGGCATGCTTTCCTTTCTATTTTTGCAAAAAAAAGCCCATCGCTAGCGATGGGCTTTTCGTATTTCTCTATCCCAAAACTTCTAGAGAAAAGTAATTACTTGATGGGGCGAACATAACGCTTGATTCCACCAACCGGGCCAACTTCGGCGCCGAATATATTTCCGTGTGCATCGGCTACTACACCTTCAGCAGTGCAGGTACCCGTGCAGTCTGGCTGTGGATCAGGAATCAGGAATTCCACTTTGCCGGTAATGGCACTTCCGATGCGGATGCCACGAATCCAGTCGCCATGATCGGGGTTAACCGAACCTGATTCTGAATCTGCGCCATAAAGGACATCATTCTTGTCGATGTAGATGCCACTCAAGCGGCTGAATTGATGCCATACATCGAGTAGGTTTCCTTCTTGATCGAAGATTTGGATGCGGTCATTGCCACGGTCTGCAACGAATAGCCGTCCTTTTGAATCCATGGCTAGGCCATGTGGCTGGCGGAAATTACCTGGCTCAGTACCCCATTCGCCGAATGAGAAAAGGTGGTTTCCGTCCGCATCAAACTTGTGTACGCGGTTGGTAGAACCCTCAGCACTGGAGTGTCCTTCGCCAACGAAGATGGATCCGTCAGGCGCAACATGCACGTCATTTGGCGTGTAGAAATATTCGTCGTCCTGACCCCCGCCTTTCGTGCCGAGCGACATCAGATGAACACCGGTTGGGCTGAACTTGTGGACCTGGTGTCCATAATGCTCGCCTTCATAGCCTTGTGTTTGCTCTGAACCACGTGCGTCAGCGACCCAGACATTGCCGTCGTGGTCCACGTGAATGCCGTGAGGCCAAGTAATGTAACCGGCGCCGAAGCTACGAACCATGTCGCCGTTCTTGCTGAACAACATAATTAGGTTTGTGTCAGGATTCTGAACGCAGACATTAACGTTGCCGCCGCAGCGCTCTGCGACCCAGATACTTTCGCCATCGGCATCGATCTCAACTGTGCTGGAAGAGCCCCAGTTACGGCCTGCAGGCATCTTGAAATAGCCAGACTGGGTGATATAAGGGTTTTCCAGGTCGTTTGTTGGAGGCATGTCGGCCTGACCAAAGGCCAAGGCAGGAATTATCGCCAGTGCCAGTAACGCTGATTTTATGTTGTTATTAGTCATCTTCTAGGACTCTCAGTGCTCGTTCATTTATGGAGGTGGGATACAAGAATAAACTAGGGGTAATAGCAATTCAAATGTAAAGTGTGGCAGTGTTATACAGGCTTAAGAGGCCCAGAGGACGTGGCTATGGACATAAAAACAGCAAGTATTTTCGTTGAAGATCAGAGCAAAGCACTGGCGTTCTACACCGATATACTGGGTTTTCGGAAGATTAACGACATAGATCTCGGCGAATATAGATGGCTTACGGTTACCAGCGATGGCTCTGGAGAGACGGAATTGTTACTGGAGCCTAATGCGCACCCAGCAGCGAAAGCCTTTCAGGCAGCGATCTATGCCGACGGCATACCGGCAACGCTTTTTCACAGCGATGAGTTACAGCAGGAGTATGAGCGCTTAGTAGCGAAGGGTGTTTCATTCAAGGATCAGCCTACCGAGAGCGGCGGTGTTTGGATCGCTATCTTCGATGATAGCTGTGGAAACTGGATTCAACTAGTGCAGGAATAAGTGCAGGCATAAAGAGCAGTGGCTACAATCTCTTCTTGTACGAAAGCACGTAATGCTAAACGCGATTCGTATTAGCAAGAAGCCCTCCGGCGCCAATAAAAAAAGCGCCACTTACACCATTACTCACTCTATCGATATCTTTAGATGCCAGAAACCATTTTAATTTGGTTGAACTAATCGCGTAAGTGCAATCGATAGTCACAGCGAGCAATAAAAAGCTCCCAGAAAGAATCGCAATTTGTGGTAGGTACGCACTGTCAGCGTTCGCGAACTGTGGAAGAAACGCACTGAAAAATATAATCGTTTTAGGGTTAGTAAGCGATACCCAGAAACCCCGCTGCATCGAGTCAGCTGCGCTAGGATGTTTAGATTTCTTATGTGTAAAGAATGCATAAAGAGAATTGATGCCAAGAAATAAAAGATAGACTACGCCGCACCATTTAAGCCAAATTAGCCCCTGACTTAGCGTCGATAAAAGCAGTGAAGTTCCGAGTGCGGCGATCGTGAGCTGAACTATCATTGCCAGAGATGTGCCAGCTACTGTCTGAAGGCCGCGTAGCTTTCCCGATACTATCGTAGTCGAAACTATGACGAGTACGTTGGGCCCCGGCACAGCGATAAAGACTGCGGATACCGTAAGGAAAGAAATAATTTGTCCTAGTTCCATGTGTCTCTTCTCTAATAACTTCTTACTAATCTCTGCTCGATACTCGAATACCAAAGGGGTCAATCTCGACTAAGACATTATTTACTTCCGTAATATCTCGAGGCGTCGCCTTCGAGTCGTCATGATAGGCATACACTACAACTTTTAATGCTTCTGCGCGGCGTGCAGGCAAGCTTGCCATCTCGGAGTCAAAGCCTTGGGGGATGAATACATTGACTATATCCATCTTCTCTCCCGCGTCCGCCGTAAAGCGCCTCTTATTCGAGTACCAGGCGGATTTCGTAGACGGCAGGTTCGCTACTGTCTCCGTGTCGTAGATAAAAATCACGTCAACTTCAGTGATTATGATTGCGTTTGGATCCAGTGTGGATGAGATGAACACAGATTCGACTTCGGCGAGCGAGGTTCCGCTCACAAAAAACAAGAAGAAAAAAAGACAACTAGCTGAAAGAAATTTATTTATCCGCATGTGTGGCTCAATCCGATAAGTTACTTCAGGTAAATGATACGTATAAAGCGGAGCTGCTACAAAAAAACCAGAGCTGGCTACTAAGCTAACTCTGGTTTTTTTGAATTTTCAAAACCTACTATTGAATGCAGGCCTGTGTAGTCGAATAGTCGCTATTCTTTTGTAGCAACAGTTCCAGTGTCAGACTTAGGTGAGCCGTCGCCATTTAGGCCCATAGATTCGTAACGTCTCCATCCGGCAAGAATACCCTGCAAGCCGTGGTTGCCTTCGTGGCAGGCGTATTCATAGACCGGGTCAGCAGCGCGGCGCATGGGCACTTTCCCAGACCAGCTAACATCCCAAGACTGCTGATCTTCTACAGTGAAGTCATAATCCAGTGTGTTTTCATCCACCCAGCTGAAACGCTCGTGAATCACAGCCTGATCTGACATGCCACGTAAATTGTAGTCATGGTAGAAGTGCTTGGTAGTGATGACTAGCTCATCGCCATCCCAATAGCCGACTGAATCCCCTTCCCACTTCAATTGCTTGGTATTGTGCTCACTATCCAGACGAATGATGCGCGCTGTATGCACCATCTCGTTCAATATCATTATCGTGTCTTTAGTTTGCACGAGCTGCATATTGTTGTTGTAGGAGCCAGGAATCATGGGTGGTCCAGCAACAAAGCCGGTAAGACAGCGATCGACAGTAGTTCTGCCTTCAGGTCCAGCGCTCTCGAATACCATTTGTCCGTAGGCGGCGCGACGTTCTTTGCCAATAGCGTTTAGCTCAGGTACGCGGCCATTCGGTGGATCGTAAACTAGCGATGTACGGCGGTCGGCGATAGTCTCGACGCCTCGCTCGTACCAAAATTCGTTGTAGGAGATTACACCCGGCGGATAACCGGCACCGCCCACGGAGTCGATAATCAGGTCGCGATTCTGGCGACGATTCTCGAACGCTTCCCATTCTGCGGCTTCTTCCGGTGTCAGAGTGGCTTTGTCGGCTAACTCTCTAGGACGGTTGAGCGGCGTTAGTGTCCGGAATGTATAGGTTCCCTGAAAGTCAGGTTGACCGTATTCGGTGCGGGGCATTTCCCCTGATTGAGCCAGTAGCTGTGGAGCCGCCAGCAGGCCGATAATGGCCAGGGAAAGTTTCGTGAGTGCTCTGTTGTGCATGTGAACCTCCAACAGTATTATAATTCTAGTGAGATGGTGGGCTAGCTAAGCGAAACTACGCGTATTTAGGCTAATTTTCAAGGATATTCGAGTCTTCCGGGAGGCAGATTAGAGACTTTTTAGTGGAAGAGTTGCGCGAAGCCGTGAAGCCAACACTAGCGCACACCGCTCCATACAATTCAGCTAAGATTCAGACTCATCAGTCTACTGTAGGGCTTCCCTATCTGATAAGGGTGACAAAAGATTAATCCGGAGAAAGCGAATGAAATACCCAAAATTGATAGCCAGCCTGATACTGGCGCTATCGCTGACTGGCTGCATAGGCTCTGTGATCGGAGTGGCGGTAGATACGACAACGGCAGTGATCAAAGCGCCATTCCAGATCGCCGGGGCCGTGGTGGGTGTGGCTGCTGACACCACAGGCACGGTGATTGCGGCGCCCTTCAGGATGGCCCATGCCGCTGTGGGGGGAGGTCATCATGATGATCATGATCGCCGCCGTGGTCATGATCATTCTGAACACCAGAATGCTCACCCTGGAGATGCCGAAGGCCAGCACGTCGATGCGCACTAGCTAGCCGCTTACGAATTAGCTTTAACGCCAGTAAAGGCCTAGGTTCTAGCCGGTCAAATTGAATTGATTCAGTAGGTGGTTTATTCTTGCCATCGACTGAATTCTCTCGCTAGAGCAAGCCGATGGCCATTTCCGCCAGTTCCAATAATAGTAGCCGAAACAGCAAGAACTCTGCCGATAAGCAGACGCGCTCCTCAATGGCTGCCTTCAAGTTCCCATTCGCGTTATCAATCGCTCTTATTATTCTAAGCTTCGTCCCTCGTGTTCAGGGCAACCCCATCCTAGCTTGGTCATTCTGGGGTGCCGCCGCTGTGCTGCTAATGTGGCAGGCCTACCTGCTATTCAATTCGAGAAACAATAACGAAGAACGCGCTTTCAGTATATTGCTGCGCCCGCAGCATTACATCCAGGGCATGGTTCAGATTAGTCTCTATGTCTATTGGGGATATTACTGGCGACCGGTTTACGATCATGCTTGGCTGATATTGGCGCAACTACTATTTGCGTACACCTTCGATATGTTGCTGACTTGGTCTAGGCGTCGCGAATACAGTTTAGGCTTTGGCCCAGTTCCTATTATTCTTAGCATCAACCTGTTCCTTTGGTTTAGGGATGATTGGTTCTATATGCAGTTTGTTATGATTGCTGTCGGTTTTATGGGCAAGGAATACGTGCGCTGGAATCGAGACGGGCGTAGTTCACACATATTCAATCCTTCTGCTTTTGCACTAGGTCTGTTCTCTCTTGTACTGATTGCCACCAACACGACTGACTTGACTTGGGGGCAGGAGATTGCATCGACTCTTACTCTCGCGCCGAACATTTATACGTTTCTCTTTTTGATCGGTCTAGTTGTCATGTACTTCTTTTCCATAACACTCGTTGCAGGTATGTCAGCGGTTACGTTGTTTGGACTAAGTGCTTTGTACTCGGCTGGCACGGGTGTTCCTTACTTCCTCGATTCGGAGATTCCTGCGGCTGTTTTTCTCGGGCTACATCTATTGATTACTGATCCCTCTACTTCGCCGAGAACGCCTTTAGGTAAGACGATCTTTGGAGTGCTTTACGGACTCGGTGTGTTTGCTCTCTATACCCTTCTAGGTGCCATGGGCGAGCCAACGTTCTACGACAAACTTCTCGTGGTGCCGCTGCTTAATCTGAGTGTTATTGCTATCGATAGAACTGTACGATCTATTCATTCGGCAGCTCTCCTAAACGTCTGGAAAGAGGGTTGGTTCGGTGGGCGATCGAATCTTGCGCACATGAGTATCTGGATAGTGATCTTCGCTTCTATGTCTTTCCTAGGTAAAACTGACGGCAAACACCAAGGTGATAGTCTGCCATTCTGGGAGCAGGCCTGCGCGAGTGACTTATCGAATGCCTGCGGCCGAATGCTGCAGCTAGAGGCGACCTATTGTGGTGACAACGCGGCCTGGGCATGTAACGAAATAGGTGCACACTATCGCGAGGGAATAATTACCGAATCCAATGAAGAGTTATCCATGGCCTATTTCTCTCGCGGTTGCGAGTTGAAGTTTCGAGCCGCTTGTCTAAATTTGCTAGACACCGAATTGGTGCTGCGAGAAGTGCCACACGAACTGGATCTACGATTGCTACTACGCGAGGGTGGACAGAATCTGATGACACTCTCTGAGCAGGAGTTATTCGAGCGAGCCTGTGAGCACGACTGGGCTTTTGCCTGCGCCAGTACTAAGAGCCCCGAGAGCAATAGGACGCAGATATGAGTAAGTCTCAACGCGCGGCTGAGCCCAAGCCGGGAGATCAGTGCATCGATTCTGCTCTACCGCAGGCGCCCGGCCGAGCTCTGGGTCTCACCATCATGTGCCTAGCGATCGTCTTCGTCGCGGTATGGATGACTGTTCAATCACGGCAGCAGCTGAGTCAAAAAATAACTGCTTCGTCTTCTTCCTCCCAACAGGGAACAATGACTGGTTTTCTGGATAATGCTTGGTTTCTTCCCGATGAGCCGCTGCTGGGCTTTGTCCGAATCCCCTCCGGCCCCTTCGCGATGGGAAGTAATCCAGCATTAGATCGTCTGGCCTACGAGAACGAACGCTGGTCGAGCAATCGGCGTCAGGGAAGTGTAGAGATCGACGATTTCTATATAGGCTTGTTTGAGGTCACCGCCGCTCAATTCCGCGCCTTCACAGCAGAGCATCCAGACCTCGCTAATGAGGTGGCAGCGGACATTCAAGGCGATATGCCGGTTACGAACATTACTTGGCCGGAGGCGCTAGCCTACGCACGTTGGTTGCAGCGGAAGCTGGCAAGTTCTGCAGATACACCTGCAGAACTACGAAATTATCTTGCGGCAGGCGGGCAAGTGAGTATTCCTTCGGAGGCCGAATGGGAGAAGGCTGCGCGCGGTGCCGACGGTCGAATTTTCCCTTGGGGAAACACACCCTCAACAGAGTTCGCAAACTATGGTGCAAGGTCAATCCTGCCGGTTGGCTCGAAACCCTGTGCCGAGTGTGCCTTCGGTCTGCAAGATATGAGCGGCAATGTATGGGAATTAACACGCAGTCCATTGCAGGCCTATCCTTATAACCCGAACGATGATGCAGAGAACCTTTCCGAGGATGCGCTCTGGGTGATGCGTGGCGGGTCATTCGTAGATAGCCTAGGCAACGTGCGCGCCGCGGTGCGCGGAGGTGTCGATCCTGGTGTGCGTAACAACACCATCGGGTTCCGTGTAGTCATAAGCAAGCCGTAATCGACTTCCGCAGAGCCAGTGGAGTTCTGCAACTCTATTTCTTGTAAACCAATCTCCTCACAAAGCGTTCTACTTAACAAGCGATACAGATTTCAGTCGCAAATTTCGAAAGTTGAGCAATAGCGTAGTTAATTGGAGAAACCTTATGAAATTATTATCCGTAGCGAGCATGGCGGCGGCCTTGGGTTGTGCCCTGTTGCTAACGACACCAAGTGTGAACGCCGAGCCTCTACACAAGAGCAATCACAGACATGCCGTCGTGCACACACACAGAGTAGTGAATAAGGTTGTTGTTGCCAGACCCGCTCCGATTCTATCGGTTACAACAATGTCTGCCTACAATCTGAATAGGCTGCCAGCTGGTTACGTGCGCTTTCTACACAACGACGATACGTTTTATTACAGTGAAGGGGTGTACTACAAAAAGAAGCCGCACGGTTTCGTGTTAGTTAAACCGCGGGCTGGGTTTCGAGTGGCTTCGTTGCCCAGTGGCTACAGAATAGTTCGAAGTGGCGGCGCGACGTTCTATAGTTTCAATAATGTACGTTACAGAAAGATCAATGGCTTCTTCGTGGTCGTATAAACACGAAGAAGCCTACCGAGCAGAAGTAAGTGGATTTAGTTGGGAGCCTTTAGCCTTAATCAGGAGCCCTTAGCTTTAATCAGGAAGGGCGAAGACGAGAATTAGATCGCCGCCTCTTCGTCCTCTCGATCCTCCGCCAGATGCAACGGTCACGTACTCTTGGCCATCGATGACATATACCGAAGGTGAGGCAAACACGCCAGCTCCGGTATTAAATTTCCATAGCTCTTCACCGGTATAGGCGTCATAGGCATAGAAATAACCGGCAGTATTGCTGCCCGCTCCAACGAAGACTATGCCGCCTGCGGTAACAACCGAGCCGGCTTGTCCGTACCCCTCGAAGATCTGTCGCCAGATTAATTCTCCCGTCGTTGGGTCATAGGCGGAGAAATACCCTTTCGGGTCGCGCCCGGAATTAAACGGCTGATCGATCGCATTGATGTAAAGATAGCCCGTGTCCTTGCTGTAGGAAATCGGTGCGTAGTTCGCGCCACCTCCGTAACCCGGAGAAAAAATCTGGTTCGGTCCTATCGGAGTAAACTGCTCTACGAGATCGTTTGCCTCCATCTGTTGTGCAGGAATGTCGGTTGGGAAAACCGGTGACACGGGTTCCATTCTCTCACCATTAGCCTTGTGAGGAATTGGCTGAGTTGGATAGGGGACTTCACCCTCTACATCGGTTACGGTTGAGACGGGTGTTTCGATGATCGGATGCACTGGTTCGCCAGTTTCCCGATTGAGGATATACAGCCAGCTGTTCTTGCTCGCCTGTGCGAGAGCTTTGATCTCCGCTCCATCGACCTCCATATCAAACAAGACCGGTTGGTTGCCAGAGTCGTAGTCCCACACATCGTGATGCACTTGTTGGTAGTACCACTCCAGGTTTCCCTCTTCCAGAGATAGAGCGATAAGCGAATCGCTGAACAGGTTCATGCCGTCGCGCTTTGTGCTGTCGCCGAATGGATTGCCGACGGCCACGTAGACCATACCCAATTCGGGATCGATGGCTGGTGTTTCCCAGATTCCACCGCCGTTACGCTCGCCACCAACCCAGGTCGGCCCTGCGATATCCCAGCCCTGATCAGTTTCATCTTGCGGCACGGTATTGAAGTTCCAAATGCCTTCACCAGTCTTGGCGTCGATTGCCAATACATAACCCCCAGCAATATGGCTCTCGCTTCGCGTCGTGCCCACATAGATAACACCGTCATAGACCTGCGGAGCCGTGGTGAACCAATAGCCAACCGATATAGCAGTTTCGATATCTGGATTCTTCTCATGCAGCACATCGAGAATCACTGGCGCCTGCCCCTTGTCTCCGAAGCCTTCTAGGGGCTCGCCGGTAATCGCATCGAGCGCAAAGATAAACGAGCCCGCTGCGGAATACACCACACCATCCTCATACGCTACGCCCCTATGTCTGAAGACATAGCCTTCGCGTCGACCGCCACCCAATAGACGAGTTACATCGAAAGTCCAGAGTAGGTGCCCGTCTTCTGCGTTCAGCGCGTAGACGCTGCCACGAGAGTCGGTGACATACATTATGTCGCCGACAATCACAGGAGTGGTCTGATTACTTACGCCATCGATGACGCCGTGCTGGAATAGCCATTTCGGTGTTAGCTCGGCGACATTGTCGCGAGTAATCTGGTCGCTAGGCGCATAACGCGAACCGGCAAGATCGAGGTTGTGTAGACGCCAATCCATATTCTGAACAGATGATCTTGGGCGTAGTGCAGACGCGACTTCCACCTGTTCAACTTCTCCACCGGTAGTGCTGCTGCTCGTCGCAACTTCTATAGACGTAGAATCACCCTCGGGAGCACATCCAATTAATAGAAGAGGTAGGCCGACAACGAGTAATAAGGTTCGAATCGATTGGTGTCTTGAGTGCAGCATTGTTCGTGTTCCCTTGTGATTATGCGAAATTGTTATTCAAAATAGCTATTCAGATGACTATTAGATTGATGGTGTAGTTAGAGACTACTCTCCAGCATAAATTCAACGATGGCTGTTAGCTGCTCATCGCTGCAGGTTGCGCACAGGCCTCGCGGCGGCATGATGCCATTGAGTCCAGTGATCGTATTTTTAACGAGTGTGTCCATGCCTTTCTCCATACGAATCTCCCACTCGATCTGATCGCCTACCTCAGGTGAATGAGCCGCACCTGTGCCATGACAGGCGAAGCAGGTCGCTTGATAAGTCTGTTCTGCATCGAAGGCGTCATCCTCCGCGGCAATACTCGTAGCCGAAACCAATAGGAAAGCGCAGGCGATTGTAAGAAGAGTTTTTGATGTCATGTCTGTAATCCGGCTCCTGCTAATACTGTTTGCGCACAATGTTGAAGAAATCGACAAACTTCTGCATGTTTACCGCGTCCTGGGAAATGAGGAGGGAATGATCACCGCCAGGAATCTCGACATAGACATGCTGCATGCCTAGTTCCTGCATCTTCGCTACCCAGGCGCGGGTGCGCTCTACAGGCACAGCTGTATCTTCGTCTCCTTGAAGGACGAAAATTGGCAGATGCTTGATGTTATTCAGAATATTATTCATCGGCGCATTCGCTTCGGGTGCGGGCGCCGCTACTCCCAAGCCGGCGAATAGGTCCGGGTACTTAGCCGCAATATGATAGGTACCTGCGCCACCCATGGAATGGCCCCATAGATAGATTCGGTCTGAATCGACACTGAATTCGTCGCGTATCAACTGTAAGACGTTCATGACATCTTGCTCGCTGCGCTCGGCATCCTGCATGTCATCGGTTTTTCGGGAGCCGTACCAGCCGCGGCGGATATAGCCAAGCGGTGTGACCACGATATAGCCATTCGCTTCAGCCTGATCCAGTAAGCCGTGATATCCCATCAGCCAATCGTGGCTCCTGCCCAAGCCATGCAGGGAAACGATCAGCGGGGCTGGTTGGCTGCTGTCATAGTTTGAGGGGACAAAAAGCGCATAGGGAATCGATTCGCCAGTACCCGGGAATTCATAGCTTCGGTGTTGAACGCGGGGATCATCGATATGTCGCTCATCATCGCTGGTTTGGCGATCCGCGAAGGAGAGCGCGCTAGGACAGAGGGTGATAGCTATCAGTGCAAGCTGCAGGAGTGCTTTCATTGTTGTTTCTCCTTCCCCTAGGGGCGGCGTTTATTGAGATGGCCTCAGAGAATAAACCAATTCCGCCTCGTAGATCAAAGATGAACAGCGTGCGGCCTGCATTTGATGGAGAACATGTGCCTCTTTAGCACTGAGGTAACGGGGAAGAAGTACCCTAGTTAATTGCTTGGCCGAATAGGCCGCTTTCGGCAAGCGAGCGGATTAGCGCGATGGCATCACGGTCGGTCTGTAGATACGCCGATTTCAAGTGCTCTCCAACATCAACAGAGCCGTCTTCTTCCAGTTCGCGCCGATAGCTGAAGCGCACGAACAGGTAGCCTTCTTCCGGCTCTTCAAGCAGGGTAACGCTCTGGGCATATATCTGGTCATACTCTTCCATGGTCTCAGTCTGAATTCTCTCGTCGGGATAGAGCATCACCCGCTCGTGAAATTTGTGCTCGCCTATCTCGATGATTCGTTCGAACTCATCCTCGGCATACTCTTTGTTAGTAACCTTCAAACTATTATTGAATGTGTCTGGGCGCCTCGCGCGCAGCAGTAAGCCTTCCCATAGTTGGGTTCGCGTGAGAACTGGCAAATCCTCTTCCGTGAGATCGTTGACCTGAATGATGTGTTCAAACTCTAGCAATACGTTCTCCTGCTTACTTCGATTAGTCTATCTGTAGATTCCATGATTCTACTTCATCTAACATTTCGAAATCGGTCCAATCGAATTTAAGAGGCGTCACCGATATATAGCCCTGCTGATAGGCATAGGTATCAGTGGTCGGGTTTTCGGAATTCACAATCAAGCGAATTCTCTCGTATTCCGTGCTCTTGCCATTTTGTTCGACTGCCTCATAGCTGCCAGTTTGCAGGTAAGAATCTCCCATGGGTCTTACGGCTACTCCCTTCAGGGGGCCGGCTGGGACGTTGATAGAAATCATCGTGCCACTCGGCGCGCCAAGCCTGCGATATCGATCGACTAGATCAGCAGTGAATTTTGCAGTGATAGCCGTATTCTCACTATCCGGGTCTTCCGAGACGGCGATTGCCGGGAGCCCATGATACAAACCCTCCATCGCTGCCCCTACTGTCCCAGACAGATGGGAAACGTCTCCAACGTTTGCGCCGCGGTTTATACCGGATACGACGATATCGAAGGGCTGATCTTTTCCTAACTCCTTTATGCCGAAACGGACTGCATCGGCTGGTCTGCCATGAACGGCGTAGCCGAAGAAGCGACCGTCTTGCTCAAAGTTGTCGACCGTTATGGAGCCTATTGAGGATTGACTGGAGCCGGATTGATTCACGTTCGGAGCGGAGACAACTACTTCTACATCTTGCAGTTGTGAAAGAGCTGCTTGCAGAGCGTGCAGACGCGGAGACTCTATTCCATCATCGTTTGAAAGTAGGACACGATAGGATTGGGCCGACGCGACCGCACTGAAGCAGAGCAGTACAATCGCCGACGCAATTTGGGAGAAGCGTATTGAACTATTTCCTAATCGATTAGGTTGCATCATCTGTTCCTCGCATATTGCCTGACTATCGCAATAAGTTGTTATGAAGTATTGTTGTCGGCGAAATTGAATTAGGATTGGCCAACAACACAATCGTCCATAGTACAGACTAGCCTGTACAATTTATAGCTATACACCTCTTAGGAATTCCTATGCGCGAGTCAGTAAAAGTTTTAGTGATCTCCATGGCATTGGCCGCAGCGATGCCAGCGCTCGGACAGAACGCTTTGATCAGTGACAGAAACATAGAAAATAATCTGATGATGGCGATGGCATGGAAACAAACTGCCGCCGAGTTTCGCGCGCTCTACCACCAAGGCTTCAACATTGCTCGCATGCGAGTAGAGATTGCCTCGGCGCAGAAGCGAGATGATTCTCTGCCACTCGCAATAATTAGTGATGTCGATGAAACCTTGTTGCTGGCGAATGATTACTGGGGCTATCTCATCACTCAGGGGCAAGATTTCTTCGACGATGCATCCTGGGATCGTTGGGTCGCACAGAATCGTGCAGTCGCAAGCCCGGGAGCATTGGAATTTCTAAATTTCTGCGTGAGTAATGGCGTTGAGGTTTTCTATGTGACCAACCGCGATCAGGGTGAGACTACAGTGCAGTTAGCGATTGAAAACTTAAACGCTGTTGGCTTTCCTTCTGTTGATGCTGCGCATTTGCGAGTCTTACGGGAGAGTTCCAACAAGGAGCTAGTGCAGCAGGAGATCAGAGAAGACTATGACGTGGTCGCGTTGCTAGGTGACAATCTCAATGACTTCGCGCGCCGCTATTACTCTACCGATGTGGAACAGCGCATGAGCCTTATGGAGCAGGATAGAGACCGCTATGGCCGAGACTATATTCTGTTTCCGAACCCTACCGACGGCCATTGGATTCGCGCCATCTTCGGTGAGTCGGAACCTCTAGAGTCAGATGCAAACCGTCGCATTCTCAGAGACGCTGCGACGCGCGCTGCCTGGGCTCCATAGGCTTCTATCGGCTTAGACAAATTGCGATAAGGATCGATAGGTCGACAGACATAAACCCAAGCAATAGAATGCACGCCAGCTGTTTAGCAAACAAACTAACAGGATAGACAATGAATTCCGACGTACTCTTTAAGCCTTTCAGTCACCCGAAACTACACTTACCCAATCGCATCGTTATGGCGCCAATGACGAGACAGTTCTCTCCTGACGGGATACCTGATGGTAATGTCGAAAGATATTATAGAAAGCGAGCCGAAGGAGGCGTTGGACTAATCATTACCGAAGGTACGACCGTCAATCACAGGGCTTCTTCTTCTGGGGTACAAATACCCTGTTTCTACGGTGAAGCCTTAGAAGGCTGGGGAAAAGTCGTAAAGAGCGTGCATGCTGCTGGCGGCAAGATAGCGCCGCAGTTATGGCACGTGGGCTCTATTCGCAAACCGGGTGAAGGGCCACATCCCGACTATCCCTCGGCGACACCTTCCGGGCTCTTAGGCCCGGGGAAAAAAGTACTAGAGCCACTTTCTACAACGGAGATCGATGAGCTAGTTGCAGCCTATGCGCAGGCAGCATCCGATGCCGTTAAGCTCGGGTTCGATGCCATCGAGCTACACGGCGCACATGGGTATCTGATTGATAACTTCTTCTGGGAGGGCACGAATCAAAGAAATGATAAGTACGGCGGCTCTCTTCAAAATCGCACGCGATTCGCCGTCGAGATTATGCAGGCGATACGTGGAGAGATCGGAGACGACTTTCCTATGATCCTGCGCTTCTCGCAGTGGAAGCAGCAGGACTTCGAATCGAAACTGGCACAGACGGTGGATGAGTTGGAACAATTTCTGAGCCCCTTGTCTGATGCGGGCGTAGACATCTTCCACTGCAGCACAAGACGGTTCTGGGAGCCAGAATTCGACGGCTCTTCGCTGAATCTAGCAGGCTGGGTTAAGAAGATAACGGGTAAGCCGACAATCAGTGTCGGCAGTGTCGGCCTAAGCGAGGAATTCGTTGCGACCTATAGTGATGGTTCTGCGGAAGTGGCAGGAATCGATGAGCTACTGAGTCGCATGGAGGCCGACGAGTTTGATTTGATCGCCGTGGGTCGCGCTTTGTTGGCGAATCCTGATTGGGCAAACAAAGTAAGAAACAATGAAATGGAATCGATAAAGACCTTCCGTAAAGAGCAGCTAACCGAACTCGTCTAATAGCTGCGAAGACGCGGGAATTGCTCTGACTAAATATGCTAGCCTTTATAGAGGAAGGCATAAATAAAGGCTTATACAAGGGGGTTGAAGAAATGGCGCGACTTGCCCAATCGAAAGCAAAGCTTTTTCTTATCGGCATATTCTTTGTGCTGCTGTTAGTTGCTTTGATGTTATTCCTGCCACCTTCTGTATCTGGATCGGCTAGGTTGTCTGAATCCGTCGAAGCTATCGAACACGGCGAATATCTAGTGATAGCTGGGGGCTGCATAAGTTGTCACAGGGGTGAAGATGATGCCGAATTATTTGTCGGTGGCTTTGCCTTGTCATCAGATTTTGGTACGTTCTACGCGCCAAATATCACTCCTGATATGGAGACAGGAATTGGCAGCTGGGAAGCGAAGGATTT
>NVUL01000001.1 GCA_002401885.1 SAR86 cluster bacterium | reverse complement strand
CTGCGACTTAAGTCGCAGGCCTTTTTTATGGTCTGTCATTAATGATTGAATTTATGCTAGCTTAATGGATGTTGAATTAGTGGTAGCAGATAATGTTGAAGAGAGCGATTATCAATGCACTAGCACTGCTCGTTGCTCTGGCGAGCACACCTGTTTTCGCGCAGCTAGTATGCGACGGTCAGCGCGTCTTCTCCGGCGGTGCCTCTTCAGACTCCGGCATTAGTTACTCCGCAGAGGTAAGCTCAGCGGCTACGATTTCTATCGGAGGACTGCTCTGTCCTCAGTCTGAACACCTCGGTCAGTCAGCAGATATTTATGTGGCGTTCGAGATCGCTGGTGTCATCTATTTTCTAAACGATGTCGGTCAATTGCTCGAATTGAATACGAATGAACTCAGCGCCTATAGGCAGCAGGTGACTCTCGCGAGCTCGATGTTGCAGAGCATATTCAGTGGCGTCGTCGGTTCCGCAGTTGAGTCGGTTAATCTGTATGTTGGTTATACCCTCGGTGACGTTTTCCACTATGATCAGCAGCCGATAAATTTCTCGGTAAGAGTCCCAGAGAAGTTATCAGCGCTATCGGTTTTTCCCGCGCAAGATGACACTACGGCAGATGCTGCAGGTGAGATAAGAATCAGTTTCGACCGCCCGTTAGATCCTGCACAGGTCAGCAATGACAAGATCAAAGTATTCGGACGCTGGTCTGGTGTTCTCGATGGCGAGGTGTCGCTGCAAGACAACAACAGCACCCTGCGGTTTCTGCCCGTTAGGAGTCTGTCCGCTGGCGAGTGGGTTACTGTTAGTCTGGTAGGTGGCTCTATTGCTGCGCTAGATGGCGGTGTCCTTGACGGAGGCTACAATTGGTCTTTTTGGATAGAGTCGGCAGCAGCCGGGCTAAGCTTCGAGCAGATCTCGGCAATATCCGTGCGCGAAGAGGGCTCGACCGAGCAGGTGCAGGCTTACGGTGCCTACGCAGGCGATCTCAATGAGGACGGGTGGTCCGACTTCATTGTGCCGAACGAGATTACGAACGATCTGCGCATCTTTCTCAATGATGGAGCTGGCAACTACGGCGCCTTTTCAATTGTTCCGATTATCCTCGGGGACCGGCCGAGCCCAAATGAAGGCGCAGACATAGACGGTGACGGCGATATTGATTTCATCGTCGGCAGCGCGAACGGTTCCTATGTGCATGTTTTCAAAGGAGACGGTTTAGGCGGCCTTCTCCAGACACAGAATCTCGTAGCAGGTGAGAGAGTTAGAGGTATCTGTCTGGCAGACTTCGAGAACGATGGTGACCCCGATATCATAGCGACGAGTTTCGGCGCGAATCGAGTGGCACTGTTCACAAACGATGGCAGTGGAAACTTTGGCTTGCTCCCGGAAACTCTCGATGCAGGCGATGGCGAGTGGTCTTGTGCAACTGGAGACATGAATGCGGATGGGCTGATGGATGTAACAATAGGTACGCGAACGAGTAACGAGCTTACCGTCTTGTTGTCCAATGGCGATGGAAGCTTCACCGAGTCCGATCGAGTGGCTGCGAATGGCGATCCATGGATGCTCGCCGCAGGGGACATTGATCGTGACGGCGATGTTGATATAGCGGCAGTGAATGCGAATTCCAAAAGCCTAACAGTTTTTATGGGATCTGGCAGTGGAAGTTTAACTAGCATGGTTAGTTATAGTCTTGCTGAGAACGATGAAGGCTTTCCGATCGCCGTCGACCTAGGAGATCTCGATGGCGATGGTGATCTCGACATAGTGACCTCAGATGTTCGCACTAAGTTATTCCTGATTCATGAGAATCAGGGAGATGGTTCCTTCCTGCGATTACCCAATCAACTGTTTGCCCTAGAGGCCGCCTCCTGTGCAATCCTGCATGATCGTGACAACGATGGTGATCTCGATATAACGGGAATAGACGAAGTGGTAGATCAGCTTCTCCTATACCGACACTAGTAGCTCTGGTGAGTTACAACAGCATATTATTCTTCATGGATGCTCACAAACTCGTTCAGTATCTTGCGCTGAATATCCGGCACTCTGGCTGCCACTTCAGGGTAGCCTGTGACGACCACCATCAAAGGTTTCTCTGTGCGCGGTCTTTCTAGAATCGTATTCAAGAACTTCATCGGGCTGGGCGTGTGAGTCAGAGTTGCCAGGCCCGCGTTGTGTAGAGCCGCAATCAAGAGACCGGTCGCAATGCTAGCTGACTCTGTCACATAGTAGTTCTTCTGTTTGTTGCCCTGGGCATCTACAGCAAATTTCTGTGCAAAGACCACGATTAGAAAAGGAGCGTGTTCGAGAAACGGTTTGGCCGAGTCTGTTCCAAGCGGCGCTAGAGCGTCCAGCCAGTCTTGCGGAGCACGCTTGCTGTAGAATTCTTCTTCCTCGGTTTCCGCTGCAGAACGAATCTCTCGCTTGATAGCGGGGTTGCTGATCAAGGCGAAGTGCCAGGGTTGTCTATTCGCTCCGCTAGGTGCGCTACCGGCTGCGGTAAGACAGGCGTCGATTACAACCCTAGGGACCTCTCTGGAGGAAAAGTCACGCACAGTCCTCCTTCTTTGCATTAGCGCATTAAAGTCTAAAGCCCGCACTTTCATTTCCTCTGCAGACAGCTCCTCGAAAGCGAGTTCGATCGTATTTGGGGTTTGCTTTGTCATAGTCTTTCCGCTAACGCTAAATATTCTTCTGAGACTTTGTTTATACCGGTTGCATCGGAGTGACACAATACTTCTGTTAGCTGAGCTGTTTTCTGGATTCAGTAGATGGAGGGCCGAAAAAACGCTAGTCTATTGATGCGAAGCGTAGGATCAGATTCGCAAATTGAATTAAACCTAATTCCCAGAGAGATACAATGCATCTTCGATCACTTTCCCTAGCGACTCTAATGGTCCTTAGTATCAGTCTGCCCCTACAAGCGCAGGATGATTTCGAGTACTGGCCTGATACTAATTATGACCCAGCCGTCCCAACTGTCTTTGATGTGCTTGGATATCAGCCTGGTGAGCGAATCACCTGGCATCGGGATGCGATTCGTTATTTTCACGCCCTAGCAGAGGCGGCGCCAGATCGAGTTGAGCTCGTAGAATATGCGCGTAGTTGGCAGAATCGAGAATTAATTTACGCTGTAATATCGAGCGCTGAGAACAGTGCAAGATTGAGTGAGGCGAAGGCCAATATGCAGGCCTTAGCCGACCCGCGTATTACCGACGACGCCGCAGCGAGTCGAATTATTGATGAGCAGCCGGCAGTGACTTGGCTATCCTATGGCGTGCACGGCAATGAAATCTCTTCAACCGATGCATCCATGCTGACTGCCTACCATCTGCTCGCATCGCGTGGCGATGATCGCGTCGATTCGATTTTGCAGAACACCATCGTAGTCATTGACCCGATGCAGAATCCTGATGGGCGCGATCGCTTCATTCACAATTTTGTAACTGCGGAGGGTCTGCTGCCCGACTCAGATAGGCTCTCGGCTGAGCATGATGAGCCCTGGCCAGGTGGTAGAACGAACCACTATCTCTTCGACATGAACCGCGATTGGTTTATACAGACACAGCCAGAAACTCAGGGGAGGACTAAGGCGATGTTGGAATGGTACCCAGTCGCCTATGTGGATGCTCATGAGATGGGATCTGATGGAACCTATTTCTTTGCGCCGGAGGCGATACCTTACAACCCTCATCTGGCCGAGGCGCAGCGTTCAAGCCTGCAGTTGTTTGGGCGCAATAATGCGCGCTATTTCGATATGTTCGGCTTCGATTATTTTACACGGGAGGTATATGACGCATTCTATCCCGGCTACGGTGCTAGCTGGCCTTCTTACTTCGGCAGCATAGCGATGACTTACGAGCAAGCTTCCTCACGCGGGCTCGTAGTCAGGCAGTATGATGGCAACGATTTGCACTATCGCTATGCCGTTAGAAATCACTTCGTGACTTCACTCGCTACGGCTGAAACGGTCTCAGAGAACAGACAGAAGTTTCTACAAGAATTCTATGAATACCGAGCTAGCGCGATTGAAGAGGGTGAGGATGAAGATATCCGAGCCTATATTCTTCCTGTCCAGGCAGATCAAGCGGCTGCAAATAAACTCGCTGGTCTGCTAAGTCGGCAAGACATTGAAGTGCAGCGCGCCCTATCTTCGTTCAATGCTTGTGGCGAATCCTACCAGCCAGGTGCCTATCTGATTCGTACCGATCAACCGTCCAAGCGTTTTATCCGCACGTTGCTGGATAGTGAAGTTGGCATGGAAGAAGACTTTCTTGCGGAGCAAGAGCGGCGCCGGGAGCGCAATTTGCCGGATGAGATCTATGATGTAACGGCTTGGTCGTTGCCGCTGATGATGAACGTCGAAACAGATATTTGCGGGCGCATCCCAAGTGGTGATTTCGAACTAGTAGGAACCGACCTCGTGCAGCCGGGCAGTGTGGCAGGTGGCCGTGCTTCCGTTTCCTATCTTGTTCCATGGGGTTCAGCGCCTGCAGTCAGATTTCTGGCAAGGGCGTTACGCGAAGGCTTAGCAGTAAAGAGCAACGACAAGGCGTTCACGAATATCGGCAATGAATACCCTGCGGGAACGCTAATACTCGATATTAGTGATAATCCAGACTCTGTGCATGAGACCGTAAATCGACTGGCAACAGAGACGGGCGCGAATGTGGTTGCCGTAAGCGATAGCTGGGTGACAGATGGGCCGAGTTTCGGCAGCGCCAACGTTGTACGGCACAATGAGCCTAAAGTAGCGATGGCCTGGGATGTGCCTACTGCATCCTATAGCGCTGGAAATACGCGATTCGTTATTGAGCGTCAATTCGACTTTCCTGTAACTGCTATACGAGTAGACATCTTAGGTTCTGCAAATCTGAACCGGTATCAGGTTCTTATATTGCCGCTGATGAATGGAGCGGGTTACAAGACGGTGCTGGGAGAATCGGGTATTGAGAATTTGAAGACTTGGGTGAGGCAGGGTGGGGTCATCATCGGCCTAGGCAATGCGACCCGTTTTCTGGCGGACTCGGATGTTGATCTACTTTCTATCCGGCGCGAGCGGGCTGTTATCGAGAAGGAGGTTGCGGATTCTGAGAATGCAGATGCGGCAGAGGAGAGTGCGGTGGACGGCCAATACATTACTTCAATTGACCAATATGAAGCGCAGACCCATGCCCTCGAGAACTATCCAGATGCCGTTGCCGGTGTGTTAGTGAGAGCCGACGTCGATCAGGAGCATTGGCTCAGCGCGGGTGTAGCGCCTGTGCTCAACGTTCTGGTTCGAGGCGGCGATGTGTATACGCCGGTTCGCCTCAGCGATGGCTTCAACGTGGCGCGATTTCAGGGTCCGGATGAGCTGCTCGCGAGCGGCTATATATGGGAAGAGAATCGTAGGCAACTAGCCTATAAGCCTTTCGTTGTATCAGAGTCCTATGGCGCGGGCGAGGTTATCGCTTTCACACAGGACCCAACTGTGCGCGCCTATCTAGATGGTCTCAACGTTATGCTGATGAATGCGATTTTTAGGGGTGCGGCCCATGCGCGACCGGCGCGTTAGAAGAGAATGTATCCAGACTGATTGTTAACGTTCTATGGTAAACAGGCCGTTGACGGTATTGTAGGTATTGATTTCATCGATCAGGTCGAATCCCCCTACGAATGCCGAGCCGGTATTTCCGCTAAAGATGCCACCGAGGTTTGCTTCGATAGAATTGCTGATGAGGCCTGTGCTGTCCAATAACCGTCCGTTCATGGCATTTAGCTCGACTACACCATTGTTGACGGAGCCATTAAATTCAATAGACCAGGCCTGGTCCGCTACCAATATATCCAGAGTACCTTGATTGATTACCCCTGTTTCGAAATCGACACTCATGCCAGCTAGTAGGCTTGATATATCTCCTGCGCTTCCACTGCCTATGAAAGAAGAGATGATTGTGGTGGCATAGTTGTGACTGCCAGTTAATTTGCCGATAGGTGCTGGGTTAACTTGAGCTAGGTATTCGCTAGTAGCCACCAACACAAGGTCATCATCTATCTGGCTGATCACGACGAAATTATCGTCGACGGTGTTATTCCATCTGCCCCAACTTATGCCTTGGGCATCGACGGTCAATTCTGGTTTTTTCAGAGTCTGACTGTTGCCAGCAGAATTGCCGTTGTTCCCGGAATTGCCGTTGTTCCCGGGATTGCCATTGCCGCTGGTGGTAGTGGTGGTAGTGGTGGTAGTAGTGGTGGTAGTAGTGGTGGTAGTAGTGCCATCGTCGTTGGTGACAGTGGTAGTAGTAGTATCAGCGTCGCTGGAACTGTCATCGTCCCCAGCGCTGTTTCCATTGCCGTTTCCGTTGTTTCCGGAGTTGCCGTTAGTGTTGTCGTCGTCGGTTGAATCGGTAGCATCGCTGGAACTGTCATCGTCCCCGGCGCTGTTTCCGTTGCCGTTATTGTTACCGTTGTTACCGGAGTTGCCGTTAGTGTTGTCGTCGTCGGTTGAATCGGTAGCATCGCTGGAACTGTCATCATCCCCGGCGCTGTTTCCATTGCCGTTATTGTTACCGTTGTTCCCGGAATTTCCATTGCCACTGCTGTCAGTAACAGTGATCGTGGTCGTGGTCGTGGTAATGGTGCCATCGTCGTTGGTGACAACGGTAGTGTCCGTGGTAGTGGTAGTAGTGTCATCGTCGCTGTTGGAATTTGTGTTGCCGTTGTTCCCGGAATTGCCATTTCCGTTGTTGCCATTACTATTTCCATTGTTACCGGAATTTCCGTTGCCATTGTTGCCGGAATTTCCGTTGTTTCCAGAGCTGTCGTTTGAATCGCTACTGTCCGTGGTATCAGTGTTTGTATCGTCAGCGCCACCTGACGTGGATTCAGAGTCATCGCCAATAACCTGACCATCAACAAGTTGCAAGCATAGAGTAGAATCGGTAGCGCAGGAAAGTGATCCGTCCGTGCTGGTTTCGCTAGGGTTAACGTTGACCGTTGAAGTAGTGTCTTCTTGATTGTTGCTCAATAGGGCGCTGGTGGTGCCGGTCTCCATTGCAGCGACCGCAACTTCCGTAGAGGGTGTTTGCAGGCTCAACGCAGTGTCACTGGATTCTTCTTGATTGTCGCCGCCAGTGTTGGAACTTGTGCTGGCAATTTCCTGGACTACATTGTTTGGTAGACTATTGGCATTGGCGCCACCGTTGTTTCCATCATTGTCGTTATTCGTATCATCTGCCTGTCCATTGTCACCGCTGTTCTGGCCATCAACAGCTTCGTCGTCACTTGTATCTGCGTCGCTACTATTGTCAGTGTCCGTACTGTCGTCTTGACTCTCATCTTCATTTACAGCTTCTTCATCGTCATCCGCTGCCGCCGTAAATGGAATATTACCCAGCCCTGGCGGTTGCAGCAGCAAACCTATGGGAGGAGAGTTGGGTGTAGCGATTTGCGCGAAATCATAATTTGCATCAACACCTAAATCCAAACTGCCGGCTGGATTAGAGACCGTAGTGCCCCCATCATAGACGCCGGTGAATACTCCGTTTGCTGTGATTACCGCTTCGAAATCTGTGCCACGGATTCCTATTGTGGCGAAGTCGGCAATATTGGCTTCATATGCTGCCCTGTTTTGCTGGCCGATATTGCCAGTTATTGTTCGAAAGCCACCCTGAATGAGTTTGATAGTAGACTCATCGCTACTGACATCTTGTTCGTATCGATAGGCAACGATTGCAAATTCGGTTGATTCTTGGAGCGAGATTAATGCATCGTCCACCATTCTAATCTGCATAGACGCTTGAACATCGGTGAAGATGGTGTCGCCAACATAGATCGCTTCTCTGCGACTTAACGGCCTGTCGCCATCAGCTCCTCGGGCGATTGCGCTACCGCTAACGACTATCACACGACCGGCTAGTTCTGGATCATCTTGGCTGCTCGATTGCGCAGTGCTTATAGGAGGCGCAAGGGCGAAGATCAGAGATAGCAAATAGGTCGCAATTCTGACTCTGGGAGAAGAAGCTTGTTGGTGGCTGTAGGTAGTCATGGCGCTTTTCTAGTTTTGATAGTGCTCGAATATACCCATTGGTCTAGTAGATTAAGTTGCTATGTTAAATCTATGTGGCCTGCAAGGTGTGACCCAAATCTCATTTGACTCTGATTATGCGATTATTTATGTGATGAAGTAATCAAAAATGGCGCTAAAGTGCTCAGTTATTGACGACATATGCCGAAATCAGAGGCTTTGAGAAGGAATGCGGGGTTTTCAGGTCGCTCGAGTTTAAAGAACGCTAAGTAAAGAAAAGAACAAGTCTGGGGGTGTTAGGGGTTGGGGGGATCATTCCATTATCGCGTACTCTATGCGTGCTTCTAGCTCTAGGGTGAGGATTTCAATTCCGTGGTGTGTCTCCATTTTCACTGGGCTTCTCAATTTAACCGATGGGTCAAATTGACTTTTATATCAAAGGGATGTTGATTGCCGACACCCCTTTACATTGTCATGCGGGTTTCTAATCCGCCGTAGATTTTATTTCCATAACCTTGTTAGGGTCGCCGCGAAAGATGATGTAGCTGATCGTGTCGGTCGTCATCTCGTGCCAGCCGTGTGGCATACCCTTGGGGATTATCGCGATATCGCCTGGCTTAACTTTCTGTAGCACGCCGCCGCGAATCTCTCCGCGTTCCATCGGTCCAAGTAATGAGCTCACGCTGGTCTGCTTGTCGACAAATTCGCCACCCGTAACCATGGTGCCTTCGCCTGCTACGATATAGTAGATCTCGTCGAGATCGACGTGTGCAATGCCGGTCTCAACGCCGTTGGCTTCGACCCTGCTTCGCTGCACGACTGATACACCCATGTTCTCGTCGCCAACCCCAATATGGCGCATGACGATATCACTCACAGTCCTGCCAGTCGCCAAGTTGGCGAGACCCTGTTTTAGTGTTGCATCGACTTCTGCTTTACTCATTATAGTAGAGCCACCATCGTCGGCGGCGCTTGCTACAATGTAGCAACAGCTTAGTGCTATTGTGGAAATCAATCGCGTAAAATTTTTCATTCTTGGCTCCTTGGTCGCTTACTAAATCCAACGACTTTCTTGTTTTTGTGTGCCAGTTACGGCTGCTCAATGAAACTAGGTTTTTGCTTAGAACTTAAAATCTATTCCGCTTGAATCTCGGCTGCTATGCGTTGTACATCGTCAAGCACTCTCAAGAGATTGCCACTCCAAAGCAGACCAATCTGTTCTTCGCTATAACCGCGACGAACCAATTCGACAGTCACATTGGCTGTCTCCGATGCATCGTTCCAGCCACTGATGCCGCCACCACCGTCGAAGTCCGAGCTAATGCCCACATGTTCCAGTCCAATCAGCTCTACCATGTAGTCGATGTGATTGACGAGATCTACAACATCAACCGGTGGTGCTATCGCGTTAACTTCGGCTTCCAGCCGCGGTGCAGCTAGGGCATTGACCTCATCCATAAGACTGCGGTATATCGTTCTCTGAATTTCACTCAAGGCGCGAATTTCCGCAAAGCCGAGAACTTCAACGCCCAGGTCTGTGGCTATCTCGGCAATCAGCGTATTTCGCGCTTCACTAAATCGCGCATTCTTGTCCGCGTTCAGGTAGCTGCTGAAGGCCACGGTTTGAACGACGCCGCCATTCTCTTTGATGCGTAGCAACTGCTCATCGTCCAAGTTGCGGCTGTGTTCACTCATCGCGCGCGCGGAAGAGTGAGAAGCGACTAGTGGCGCACGAGTGAGATCCAGCATCTGCATGATGGCATCTTTTGAGGGGTGAGATACATCGATCATGATTCCCCATTTGTTCATCTCGGCAACGGCTTCTTTTCCCATCTCGCTCAAGCCATCGTGTAGCCAAATATTGTCCCGCTCGCCGGTATTCGAATCCGAGAACTGGCTATGTCCGTTATGCGCTAGTGACATGTAGCGACCACCACGTTCCTGAAAATCTTTTATATTGGCCATGTTTAAGCCAACGGGATAGGCATTTTCGATGCCAATCATTGCGACTTTCTTATCCGCAGCAACGATTCTTCTTACGTCATCCGAGGTATAGGCAATCTCGATCAGCTCTGGTGCAATATCTTCGGCTAGACGATGAATGGCATCGAACTTGTCGATGGCGTTCGCGTACGCTGCCGCATAACCCTCTGCGTCGAGTGTCGACTGACCGGTGTAGACGATAAACCAAGCTACATCCAATCCACCCTGTTCCATCTTAGGAAGGTTTACCTGGGTATCTAGATCTGAAGTGTAATTATTGTCGGGCGTAAAATTGCTCGTATTGATGTCCGCGTGAGTGTCTAGCGTGATGACTCTCTCGTGGATGCCGAGGGCACGCTCGACTAACTGTTGTTCGGTCTCTACTGCGGCGTTTGCGACTGACTCGGCTGCCGGTGCGGAGCTCTGAGTTGGAACGGCATCTTCACTGCAAGCGGTTAGAAAAGCCGCAAGAAACGCAATTGTTGTAATTAGCTTTAATAATCTGAGATGAAAAACCATAGTAGTAGTGTCTCGTTGGTAAGTTGAGTATTTGCTTGTTCTGCAGGCTAGCAGGGGCCCTAGTGAATAATACACCGATCCATACGGGGTCATTGCCGATGTATCAAGTCCGTAAAGCTAGCACTTAGAATTACCTAATGACAATGGAATAGCGGGAAATTGAATGATTCCCTTGGTCTCACACTCTGGATTTCGTGAATCAAGGAGGATTTAGGCAGAGAAAGAGGAGATTTTTGCCTCCTAAACCGATGTTTTCTCGATAGTAGGCACGGTATTATGACGTGAACGTGAGACCGCGATGCATTAAAATGCAAGTCTGCAACGATCCGGAATACAGCTAAATGCAAAAAGGCGATTTGGCCTAGCGCACTATTTGAGAGCAATCTAATGAGTTATCAACTGTTCGGCCGTAAGACCCTAAAGGGCGTAGTATTTTTCCTCAGCCTCCTACTTGTTTCCACTTCATTTTCAGTAGGCGGTAGAACGCCACTGCGAGTGAAGAATGGCATCGTGACAAGTGCCTCGGAACTAGCTTCTGAAGCCGGTGTAGGGGCACTTAAGCAAGGTGGGAACGCAGTCGATGCGGCAATCGCAACTGCATTTGCCTTAGCAGTTACTTGGCCCAGTGCCGGTAATATCGGCGGCGGTGGGTTTATGGTTTATCACGGCGATGATGGTCATGCGACCACCTTTGATTTCAGAGAGAAGGCGCCGCTTGCTGCTAGCGAGCGCATGTATCTTGGCCTCGATGGAAATGTTGTCGACAATTCAAACCACATCGGAGCCTTAGCAGTCGGCGTACCGGGAACGGTTGCGGGCTTGTGGAAGGCGCACCAAGAACTTGGCAGCCTACCTTGGGCCGACCTTGTTGCTCCAGCCGTTAAGCTAGCTCGAGAGGGTATTCCAATTAGCTATTCTCTCTACACTGGATTTGCCAGAAGCAAGGGCCGCTTCGATCGCTATCCCTCCACCGCTGCCAAATTCTTCAAGTCTGATGGTTCGCTCTATGAGTTGGGAGAAACATGGCTACAGCCCGATTTGGCCCATACCTTAGAGCTCATTCAAGATAATGGTGCTGACGGCTTCTACAAAGGTGAGAACGCCGAGCGACTAGCTGGTTTCATGGCAGACATTGGTGGAATAATCACCGAGGAGGACTTGCTTAAATACGCGCCACAAGAACGCGAGCCAATTCGTGGCACCTACCGTGGATACGATATCGTGAGCATGCCGCCACCTAGCTCTGGTGGCGTGGCTCTGGTAGAGATGTTGAACATACTCGAAGGCTTCGATCTAGCAGATATTGGGCACAATTCTGCTGACTATTTACATGTTCTAACCGAGACCATGCGTCGTGCGTATGCGGATCGTGCAGAGCACTTGGGCGACCCTGATTTCAATGAAGGTATGCCACTGGAACGCTTAATGGATAAAGACTATGCGGAGACCTTGCGTGCTTCTATCGACATGGATGAGGCATCACAGAGCAGCCCTGCAGATTTCGCCCAGATCTATGAGAGTGAGGAAACTACGCATTTCTCCGTCGTCGACAAAGAGGGCAATATGGTCAGCATGACCTATACGCTGGAATTCGGCTACGGTTCGGGAATCGTGGTTGAGGGTGGCGGTTATTTGCTCAATAACGAGATGGGCGATTTCAATGCAGTGCCAGGTGTCACTACTGCACGTGGATTAATCGGTACGCCTCCAAATTTAGTTGCGCCAGAGAAGCGTCCGCTGTCTAGCATGACGCCTACGATTGTTGCCAAAGATGGCAAGCCGGTCTTCACAGCAGGTAGCCCAGGCGGGAAGACGATCATCAATACAACGTTGCAATTGATATTAAATGTCATCGATCACGAAATGAATATCGCGCAGTCTGTGGAAGCAGGGCGTATTCACCACCAGTGGTTGCCCGATGTAACTAGCGTGGAGTCAGGTGCGCTATCTCCCGATACGCTTCGCCTGTATGAGGCGAAGGGTCATCGAGTGACGGAGCGCAGTGGACAGGGAGCAGCCATGGCTGTTTATCATGATCGTGCGAACGGATTGTTTGAAGGTTCTGCAGATTCTCGGCGTGGCGATGGAGCTGCGGTAGGTTACTAACTAGCGGTTGCCAAATGGTTTGATGCACACTTAGCGTCAAGTTGTTGACAAAAAGCCTCGATATTTGTCGGGGCTTTTTTAGTTTCTGGGAGAATGTTCCTCCAGATAAATTTGTGACTTTGCTTGGTCAATAGACTCTCTCTGTCTTAGGTTAATTCTCGGGAGTGTATTCTTCCTCCAGATAAATTTGTGGCTTTGCTTGGTCAATAGGCTCTCTGTCTTAGGTTAGTTCCCGGGAGTGTATTCTTCCTCCAGATAAATTTGTGGCTTTGCTTGGTCAATAGGCTCTCTCTGTCTTAGGTTAGTTCCCGGGAGTGTATTCTCTTTCTAAGTTCGCTTCGATATCTTCTCTATAGAACAGTACGTCCCTAAATTCGCCTTTGGTATACATCTCAGCCTGATCATCGAAATGGGGAGAGTTGGGATCATTGTTCAATCCCCCCACCGTAATTGCCTTCGCAGTAACTTTGTCGCCGAACTCCACCGCTGCGACAAAACTATTTCCACTCGTGCCGTACATCTTTTTGGTTCCCGGATAGGTTCGGCTTCCAAACGATGCGAGCGAACCCCAGCGTGAAGATGCGAAAGCTACAGGAAGGCTCACCGCTTCATCATTGAAGTCTTGCACGATATCGCCGCTCAGTCGCTGATAGCGATTGATCTCTCCCCAGGGGACACGCCAATCGCCGAAATCGGTTTCAAGCTGCTCTGCTGCGTTGCGCAGTGAACTTAATTTCTGTGCGATGCTGGCATTGTTCGCCATGTATTTGTAGACATTGATGTTGGCTCTGGAGGCGTCAGTTGCTACTTGATTCATCAGGGCTTGGCCCCAGTAGACCGCGAGTGTGGTAGCAGTGGAATCGATGGAATACTTGTAATCCCAGTTCCGAAGTAGATCGATATACTCGAGCGTGCGAGATTGAATAGAGGCCTGCAACTCCCCTTGGTTATCAACCGCGGTTATAAGCAGAAGGCCAGGAATCAAGTCTTCGAAGGCGGTTAGTGTGGGGTCATAAGCAGCCTCGATAAGCTTATCTATGGTGAAGTCGCTTGTCTCTTTCAAGACACGAACGGCGTGTACACCGCGATAGTTTTCCGCATTGTTTGCCATATAGGGAGGATAGTCCTCAGCTCGCGGGCTATATTCCCCAGCCGCTGTGAATGGCCAGTTGTTAGTGTTTTGAATCCAACCGTTGGTCGGGTTCAGTAGATGAATTATCTCGTCGATTGGGTGTAGGCCCTGCCATTCCGTTTCCGGATTGCTGCCATCTAGCGGACTGTTCCAATCGAATGAAGGGTCACGAACCGGAATGAAGTTGCCGTGGTAATAGGCAATATTGCCATCGGAATCGGCGTACACCGTATTGTTCGAAGAGTTAGTCTGTAACTCCATGCTCGCGTAGAACTCTTCATGGTTCTGCGCCTTGGTGCGGGTGTAGGATTGAGTGAGCGCCTTAATTGGCTCCTGCATGAGTTTAATGCTTACCCACTTGCCATCCCGCTCGCGAATTATCGGCCCATGGTGGCTGTGATAGACAGTGAAATTTTTCGCCGCCATATCATCATCATTCTTATATGGAAGGCTGATTTCAGTTTCTTCTAGCTTTCGTTCCTCGTCGCCAAACAGGTAATAGTAGCCGTCATCCTTCTGTACAATGGTTTCTAGGTATTCATCTATCGCATCGGCGCGACTAGACGTATGCATCCAGCCTGCGTTCTCATTGAAGCCCTGATAGATAAAGAACTGCCCCCAGGTTACCGCACCGTAGGCATTCAACCCTTCTTCGCTGACCATATGCAGCTCGGAACGAAAGAAAAAGGAAGTATGTGGATTGATCAACAGCAGCGCATTGCCATGTTCTGTATTAGAGGGGGCGATCGCGAAGCCATTGGATCCGCGCGGTTCTCCATCGGAAACTGATTCGGTTTGCGCCACTAGTGTGCCGTCACCATAGAAGCGTTGTAGTTCTCGAAGATTGACTCTCTCAATATCTCCGCCGATGCTGCCTTCCGAAAACGTCAACGCCATCCACGGCTCAAAGCGATCGATAACTCTGGGTGTCACCTCAGGGTGTGTGTAGAGATAGTAGTTAAGCCCGTCTGCGAACGCATTCATCAGGCTCTGCAGCCACTCTGGGCTCGCCTTATATTGCGCCTGCATATCGACAGGATCGATGAACAGTTTCATGCGGAGGTCGCGAAACAGTTCGGCTTCTCCCTCGGCCTCTGCCAAGCGCCCCATAGCATTGATGTAGTTGGTTTCGACTCGATTAAAATCGTCTTCGGCCTGTGCGTACAGCGTGCCGAATACGGTATCCGCATCTGTCTTTCCGTAGATGTGAGCGATGCCCCATTTGTCTCTGCTGATGGTGACACTGCTTGCCAGCTGTTCCCAGCGAGCCAACTCAGCAGGATCGATCTGCGCTGCCGAAGCAATCGCTTGGCTTACCGGTTCAGCCTCCTGCGACGGCGGCGAACAGGTTGTAAGAAGAGCGGTCAGTAGTAAAGCTGATAGGGGACATTTATTCATAGTCGTTCACCTGCGCTGCGAAGCATCGCCATGTGTTACTTAAGTGGCCAGCTACGAACTAGTAGGAAACGCGTTGCCCATTAACCCACGTTTCTTCTACTTCGATCTGCCAGATTTCGCTCCCATCGATTGCGAAAATATCTCTATCCAGAATAATGAAGTCTGCCTTCTTGCCCGGTTCCAGAGTGCCGAGCAAATCTTCCTGATGGCCCGAATAGGCCGCGTCGATGGTAAAGCTGGCGAAGGCCTCAATTGCGGTCATCTTCTCTTCGGGGAACCAACCACCCGGAGGTTCGTTACTCTTGTCCTGGCGTGTGATCGCTGCGTGCAGGCCGAAGAAGGGGTTCGGCGACTCTACGGGAAAATCGGACCCGTTAGCTATCAATGCGCCGGCATCGATTAGTTTGCGCCACGCATAAGCGCCCTGAATACGGACATCACCAATCCTGTCCACTGCCATATTCTTGTCGCTGGTCGCGTGTGTTGCCTGCATCGAAGGAATGACGCCTAGTTCAGCGAAGCGGAGTATGTCCTCAAAGCGCAGGATTTGTGCGTGTTCTACTCGGTGCCTCAAGCTTCTTGAGTTCGTTTCCGCGATAAGTTGCTCGTAGTTATCCAGTACTACCTTATTGGCATTGTCGCCGATCGCATGGGTGTTGACCTGAAATCCCGCGTTCATGGCAGCGCGCATAAAATACTCAAGACGTTCGGGATTGTGCAGTAACAGTCCAGTGTGTCCGGAGAGGTCAGAATAGGCGTCAATCATCGCAGCGCCGCGGCTGCCCAGTGCACCATCTGCAGCGATTTTCACGCTGTTCATAGTCAGCGTATCATCTGCGCTGCGATAGTGTCCCTCACTGAGGCGTTGCTCAAAGAAATCGTCTCCGGCAGATAACATCACGTTGACTCGGATAGGCAGAGGGCCGTCTGCTAATAGCTGCTTATAGGCTTCTATCGCACTGCTCCCTACGCCCGCATCATGCACGCTGGTTAGTCCCTGCTTCGCCAGTTCGAGCATCGCCGTGCGCAGAGCGAATTTCTGTTCTTCTATGCTCGTTGCTGGGATCTGCGTCCGGATTAGCGCCATGGCATTGTCTATGAAAACGCCGGTAGGATTGCCATCCTCGTCACGAATAATTTGTCCGCCGTCTGGATCTCCGCTTCGACGGTCGACTCCGGCCAATTCCATAGCCGTACTGTTTGCCCATCCCGCGTGGCCGTCGACACGGCTGAGCCAAACAGGTTTGTCTGACAGGGCCGCGTCCAGGCTCACTGCCGATGGAAACTCGTTACTATCCCACAGCACTTGATTCCAGCCGCGCCCCTGAATCCATTCGAGCTGTTCGCTATTCTCCGCGAAGTCTACGACCCGCTGCACTGCCTCCTGCTCTGTCTCGGTTCCTACCAAATCAACCCGCAACAGACTTAGACCGTAGCTAAGAACGTGTCCATGGGCATCGATGAGCCCTGGAATCAGCGTCTGGCCACTGCCATCTATTAGGGTATCAACATCCTGCGGCAGTTCTTCGTCTTCTCTAAAAAGTCTATCAACTCGATCATCCGTGAACTGGATGGCGGTAAACTGCTGCAGCTCTCGATTCGAGTCGAGCGTATAGCCGTTCACATTTGTATAGAGTGTGGTATCAGCGATTAGCGTAGCGCTCATAGACGCTATCAGAGACAAAGTCAGTGTGGATAGGAGTAACTTCTTCATGGTGTGTAATTCTTTCCAGATGGATAAGGAGAGCTTGGATACTAGCAATTTCCCCCTATGCTGTCAGGACGACCGGTAATGGCAACCGATTGCATCTTAATAGCTCAGGGGACGGCGTGTGACCATAGAATTCTGGCAGCAAATCTAGCCGAAAAAAAACCCGGTCACTTTGCAGTGGCCGGGTTTTATACAAACAACTAGCTAAGATTATTCACCTTCACCTGTTTCCGCATCTACATAGCGGAAGAAGCCGAAGAACATCTCTTGCCAGGTTTGTTCCCCCCACGAGATCGTTGACGATGGGTCAGGGTTGAAAGGGTTATTCGCCGAGTTGTCGAATGTAGCCCTGAACACCATCTCAGTGCCAGCAGGCAAGAACTTAGGCTCTTTGAAGTCATAAGTCTTCTGCCAGTTGAACTGATAATTAGGTACGTTGAGAATTTCTTCCACCTTGCCATCAGGATAGACGAGTTTAAAATTGGCATCGTAACCGCGGTAATGCATGTGCGGGCCAACCATAGTCAAAAGAGCATCCTTACGGAATTTCTTGGTCGCTATCATCTCGTGATCAGCTTCGAATGGCTCGATGCTGATCTCAAGGTCTGCAGCTGAGCCGCCAAGTATTCGGCGATCTGGCTCTTTGTCCCAGAGATAGATTCCAATTTCGGATGCATCTACTGCTTCCTTGCCTGAGGTGGTGTAGTGCATTTGTAGCATCAAGCCACCGCCAGCCTCAAGCGGGTAGCCAGCACCTTCTGGATAGGTATTAAGGGAATTGCCCGGCGCATAAGCGCCAAGACCGATACCTTGATTCAGTATTTCAAATTCATTCATGCCATCAGCGCCATAAGAGAAGGCAATGATGTGGTGAAGTACCGTAGTGTCGCCTGGTGCGAACGCAACCGCCTTCACCCAGATGTCTTCGTCAAGGTCGAGAGGAAGCATCAGGTTGCGATAGTCTTGAACGCCCGTCGCTGGGATGCGTTGCTCAGGAATTGGGATGATCATGTCAGGCGTGCCATTGGCCCACTTAACGACTTCCGGGCGATATTCCGCAAGAGGATCGGAGTCGTCATTGTTTGGAGAGCCTGCATTGATCCAGCTAACCAGCTTCTGAGTCTCCTCGATGGTGATGTGATTTACGCCGTGGAAGCTTTCCACGAATTCATTGTCAATCTGACCCGGTGGCATGCGTTTGGTGTAGAGCGTTTCACGAATCATTGGCGACCAACCTTGAACCATCTGGTGGCTGCTCATAGCGAAAGGGGCTATGCCGCCTTCCATATGACAAGTAACACAGCGCTCCTTAAGAATAGGCGCGATGTCGTTGGCGTAGGAAACTGATGCGGTAACAGCGACGCTAGCTGAGAAGTCGATCTCGTCGCCCTTACTCGCCACTTGCTCAATGCTGAGGTCCTGACCAGCCAGAATCGCCGTTAGTGCGTCTGCGACATAATGCACTTTGGCGCGTCTTGCGCGGCTACCCTCAGCGAAGCGATCGTTTAGCGCGCCGCGGTAAACAACTTCTTTGGCGGTAGGATCAAGAATTACTACTTCTGCAGCTCGGCTAAGACCCAGCTCTTCAGCTACCAATTGAGTGTCATCCATGAGTATGCGCAGAGTGATGTCTTCTTTCTCTGCTGCTTCTCTCATGGCCAGTTTGTCCGTGGAACCCGTGGAGCTAATCATCAAGAACTCGACCTTCTGGCCCTCGAATTGTTCAGCCACGTCGGCAAGATCACCGGCGGCACGACGTGCGTCTCTGCTTTTTGGATCGAAGGAGAAAAGGACAATAGCCTGTTCATCGCCATGACGACTTAGTTGGAAAAATCGGCCATCGGCATCGGTTAGTGAGAAATCACTAATTCGATCAGCGGCGTTGGCGGACATGCCAATGAAAACTGTCATCAGTGATGCAGTTGCGATCTTGGCAATCATTGAAAATCTAAGCATTTTGCTCTCCTCAAACTTCATAAATATCAGGTACTGCTTTCTAACTTAGGGCGCATAGTAGGATGCAAAATCAAGGAATACTTCCTGAATATTAAAAAAATACTGAATTTGAATAATCGAATAGCTGTTTTCCGCAGAATTGAGCTGAAACTCAGTGTTTTTGCGCGATGCGCAATTTTTCAATTGCAGGAAACAGCGGAATTATTGCCAATGGGTGGATCTTGTAGAGGGGGTTTTGCTGTTTTCATGAGCAAAATTAGGCCATAGCCAGGCCCGAATTAATGCTTAACGGGTGCTGGAGTTTAGGGTGCAGCAGGCGTTAGAATTCAACTCCTTCCCGTGTCTTCCCAGACCTTCAGTGAGGTTAGTAGCTTGCTTCTGAAATGCACCAAACAGGCAGAAATTGTCATTCAATTAGGGCATCCGGCGTTCTCGGCAGGCGTTCTCTCCCTATTTCGGAGAGTTGTTCTGGCAGTGGTGTTGATTGTATCCATGTCCCAAAGTCAGTCTGTTGAGCTGCGTATAGCCCACTGCTTGCACGGTTGCCCCGTCGGAGGCAGCACAGAGAATCACCTGATTCTTCGTCCGATCTATGCGCTTTCATACAGCACACGCAACAAGGCGGCGGATTGGGCTGCCTATCGGGTTACCTCGGGCTCCATAGGAATTGCATCGAGCCTATCGCGCGAGGCCTTGGTCGATGACTTTGTCGAGGAGACGCTGAGTGCGGCAGATTTTATCAACGCCGAAGAGAGTGGACTTACTCGTGCGCGATTCGTGCCGCTGGTCAATTTTGCAGGCACACCCTACTGGAACGAAGTGAACTACATGAGCAATGCTGTGGCGCGTAGCCGGAATTTGAGTCAGGGCGCCTGGTATGGTTTGGAATGGTCAATTAGAAATTGGGTGAATAGAGAGAACGAAGTGTATGTCTTAACCGGGCCTATATTCAGAGAGACGCCAGTCACTGCGAGTTTAGAAACACAGACTCAGCACAGGGTGCCAGATGCATTTTTTAAAATCGTAGTCTCGCCGGACAATCGGGCTACGGCGTTCATCTTCGATCAGGATTTGCCCGTGCATGTTCACCATTGCGACAACAGGGCAAGTATAGATGAGATTGAGAAAGCGACGGGCTTGGAATTTTTCCCAGAAAACCCCAGACTAGTATTAGGATCGATGGACACCAGTCTGGGTTGTTTCTAGGCAAAGAATCTAGAGGATATCTCTAGATTCTTTGAAAATGTAGAGCGGAAACAGCGGAATAAATTTCTAGCGAATCTCTGCTAGAAAATAGTCATCACCTATGAGCTCATTGATGAGCCTGTCCAAGGCAGCACGTACAGTGACTGCCATACCTTCGCTGGTAGGGGCTCTACCGCGACCGAATAGGTTTGTCTGCCACACGGTGCGACTACCACTCATTAGTTGTACAGAGGCGCGCAGTGTTAATTGCAGTGTCTCAACGCCACCACGATCGACGATCTGTACCTCACTGGCGGTCAGGTTTCCCTGTAGGAACATATCGCCGTCGGCATCCACCAGATTCGCGTTCGCGTTCGCGAAGCCGCTTTGCATAGCATCCTGAATTATAGCCGAGATCGCCTTCTCAGCTTGAAAGCCATCGGCACCCAAAAGCTGGGCATCTGAAATCAGGCGCGGGTTCTCTACCATCCTGCCGTCGGTAAATTCGGCAATGCGCAAACTAACTTTCATGTTGCTCAGATCGGCGCGCGGGCTACCAGTCTTTTCATAGTTGATGACAATATCTTCCACGGCAAGGGCGGGGATAGAGAATAAACTAATGCAGGCGGCACATAGTGAAATCAGGGTTCGAATTTTCATGGAGATGAGTCTCTCGTCGCTTATTGATCTATTGTTAGTTGCGGTGGCTAATTGAATGTCTCTATTAGCCGTATCTGTTCGGGGTCTGAGCATAATTGACATGTTAACTATGATCAAGCATGGCATATGAATGAGAGATGAACTGATAGTTGTAAAGACGGAACGCCGTTTCTCCTGCGCTTAGTAATTCTTAGATGATATTTATAGATAGAAGGCTATTCGGCATCTATCGTAAGTTAAAAAGACCGTTTCTCCTGCGCTCAGTATTTCGTAGATGATACTTATAGAAAGAACTGAATAAAGGTTGGTAAAGATGAGCTGCCGTTTCTCCACAGCTCAGTATTGTTTGGGTATTGGTCATAGATAGGAGGCAATACGCAAGAGATCATCGAGCATAAAAAAGCCGTATCGAATTGCTTCGATACGGCTTAGTTTAAAACGCTCTGAACAGTTTCTTACAGCTCGTCAGCAGGCCAAGTTGGCGCGCGGTCTACAACTGTCACCGGGCGAACTCCTTGGTAGAGGAATTTCTGTACGCGGCTGCCTTCATAAGTCTCAGTTGTGTAGATGTTGTTCTGAGAGTCAGTGGCAATACTGTGAGGTGCGTAGAATGTACCTGGCTGACGGCCACCTTGACCGAAAGTGTAAAGTACTTCCATTGACTCACGATCGATTACAGAGATCTTGAAGTTCTGACCGTCTGCAAGATAGATGAACTCTTGCTCAGGGTCACGTGAGAAAGCGATGTCCCAAGTCGAACCTTGGTTCAATGTAGCTGGGTTATAAACAACTTCTCTTACGTAAGTGCCGTCTTTGCGGAATACCTGAACTCGGTCAGCACCACGGTCACAAACATATACAAGTCCGTCGTTTGAAGGCTCTGCACAGTGAACTGGGCCACGGAATTGCTGAGGTCCAGGCTGGCCGGGAACATAGGTTACATCCGCCGTATCGTCTGGAGTATTACCGTAAGCACCCCAATAGCGCTTCAAGGCGCCAGTGGCTACGTCAACAACCGCAACACGCTTATTCTGATAACCATCAGCGAAGTAGGCTTCGTTGGCTTCAGCGTCAATGGCGATTTCAGCAACGCGGCCGTAATGTGTCTCGCTGTTACTGTCGCGATCTTCGCCTTGCATGCCGATTGTACGGATGTACTCGCCGTCACGTGTGAACACGAGAACGTGGGAGTCACCGGCGCCGTTACCACCGATCCAAACGTCACCGTTAGGCGCGATTTCGATACCGTGGTTAGATGCAGGCCAGTCATAAGGTGCGCCTTCAACAGGGCCGCCCCATGCATTGATGATGTTGCCTTCAATGTCGATTTCAATGATTGGTGGTGCAGGAGTGCAGCATTCTGCGACGCCGCCCTGTAGACCAATTTCAGTGTTGCCACCGAATTGAGACGCGTCATTTCTGTGCACGATGAAGATATGATCTCTCTCGTCTACGTCAACTCCGATTGTGTTGCCCATTGCCCAATGATTAGGAAGTGGCTTAGGCCAGAATGGATCCACGAGAAAATGTGGTGCCATTACATCATTAGATGCGGCGATGCTTGGCTCTTGTATTTTCGATTGCCCAAGACCAAGGACAACCAATGCAACGACTAAAGTTGCCCCTATAATTAGTTTCTTTGTCATTCTTATTTTCCTCTAAATGCCCGAATTGCGGGAGGTTTTATGCTCTTAGAGCAAGGCCGAGTATACTCACTTCTTTGTAGACAGTATACTCACAGGCCAAATTTTCCGGGGGCTTGGTGTAAGTATTTGTAACAGTCTTTAGATGATAGCGATTGAAGCGCTATCGAGGCTCTATTCAACTTCCACTGCGCGCTATCTATCTAACTGAAATTACTAATAATAAACAAGAAATTATGAATAAAATTAGCGCAGTATTAAGCGTAGTTTCGCTTAAAAAACTAATTACACCCTGTGTGTTGCTTGCGGCTCTTTTGATGCCATCGCTGAGCTTAGCTCACGATATTCCCAGTCGTGTCACTGTGTACGCATTCGTCAAACCCGAAGGGAACCAGCTTACGGCGTTATTGCGTGTGCCGATGGAGGCTTTTAGTGAGATCAGTTTCCCGCTGCGCGGCCCCGGTTATCTTCAGTTCTCCGAGGCGGAGTTCTCCCTGAATGATGCGGCTCGCGTTTACATCACCGAATCCATTCGCTTCTATGAGAACGGTGAGGAATTGACCGAGAAGCAGCTGGAGGCAGTTCGAGTTTCTCTGCCGTCAAATCGATCCTTCACTACCTTCGATGATGCCTTAGAAAATATTCTTAGCCCGCGACTCGATGATTCGGTAGATTTATTTTGGCGACAGGGTGTGCTGGATGTCATGGTGACGTATCCCATTTCGTCGGATCAGTCTGAATTCTCCATCAATCCAGAGATAGGCACCTTGTCGAATCAGACTACGACCGTGCTGCGCTTCCTATTGCCGTCGGGCGCGGAACGCGTCTTCAATTATCTCGGTAATCCAGGTGTGGTGCTATTGGACCCGCGCTGGTATCAGGCCGCACTCCGGTTTGTGAATATGGGTTTCGAACACATTCTGGATGGCATAGATCACTTGTTGTTTCTTTTCTGTCTCGTGATACCTCTGCGTAACTTGCGCGCGCTAATTCCAGTGATAACGTCCTTTACTATCGCTCACTCGATAACTCTCATCAGTTCGGCATTTGGCATGGCGCCTAACGCGCTCTGGTTCCCACCTTTGATCGAAACTCTAATAGCGCTCTCCATTGTCTACATGGCATTCGAAAACATAGTCGGTGCAAAACTACAGCATCGCTGGGTGGCTGCTTTTGGTTTCGGCTTGGTACACGGCTTTGGTTTTTCATTCCTGTTTAGTGACACGCTGCAATTTGCTGGCGGACATCTGTTCTCTTCCCTGCTGGCGTTCAATGTAGGTGTGGAATTTGGTCAAATCCTTGTGCTCATCTTGGTCATTCCTCTGCTACGCATTCTGTTTCGTTTCTTCGTTCAGGAGCGTATTGGCACCATTCTGCTTTCCGCTTTGCTGGCGCACAGTGCCTGGCACTGGATGTTGGATCGCGGCAATACGCTTGCGCAGTATCAATTGCAGGCGCCTATTTTCGATTCGATCTTCTTCTCGGGGTTAATGCGCTGGGGCATGATGTTAATCGTTATCGGGCTCGCGCTCTGGGGAATGTACGAACTTTTCCGTCGATTCTCGCTAGTTGAGAACATGAGCACTTATGGCGCTAGCCGCGACGCTAACAGCTAAATTTGAAGCGTTTATCACGCTCTGCTGCCGGCCTGGACTCGCGTTTCTGAGTCGGCAGAAAAATTCCTTAAGCTATTGAATTAATGTAATTTAGTAGCATTTTCCACCTCCGCGTCAGTTTCAATTTGTCACAAAGCCTTACAGTCTATTGTTCTCGTTAATAAGCAGATTGCGCTAAGCTACCGGTATTGCTTGAGTCCAGATCTAATCGGATTCTGCCGTTGTCTCATCGTGGTAGAGCGAAGTGAGATTTTAAGAGGAATTACCCCTTACACTCTAGCAGCGACCTTGCTAACTGAAAGGTTATTTAAATGAAAAAGCTATGCGCACTAGTTCTCGTCATATTAAACAGTGTCTTCGCGATCCAAGCCCATGCTGGCGCTGAGCGAGTTGGAAATTTCGCTCTAATCGATCACAAGGGTGTCTACCACCAACTGCAGAAATATGGCGATAGCAAGGCGGTAGTCATTATTGCTACAGCGGTGGGCTGCATTGATAATATTGAGCAGCTGCACAAGTATCGCTTACTGCGTACTACTTGGGAGAAACAAGGAATTACCTTCCTTGCCATAAATTCCGACGCCATTGATAGTGCCGACGATGTTCGTCTGATGGACAATCTACACAATTTCGAACTACCCATCTTGTTAGATGACAGTCAGCTTGTCGCCGAAAGTCTTGGCCTAAGCAAGGCGGGTGAGATAGTGGTATTGGAGCCGGCGCGCAGCCAGATTCTTTACCGCGGTGGCTTGGATACTGACCCGGTGCGAGCACGCCCCGCACTCAATATTGAGGCCGTAGCAGGGACTACCGTTTTTGCAGATGTGTTGGCCGCCGCAGTTGCCGGTGATGCAGCCTCAATCGAGCAAACTATCATTACAGATGCGGCCGGTTGTGAGCTGCAATTTCCAGCCAGAGAGATGCATGCCAATTATACGCCTGACTATGCGACTGAGGTTGCCCCAATATTGGAAGAGAAGTGTATTAGCTGCCATGTAGAAGGGGGCATAGCACCATTCGCTATGGATTCGCATATGATGGTCCAAGGTTGGTCGCCGATGATGAAGGAAGTCATGATGACCAAGCGCATGCCGCCTGCTCAAGTTGACCCTAACGTGAATCATTTTACCAACGCGCGTTATATGGATGCAGAGGAGTTGCAAACTCTCATTCACTGGATAGATGCGGGCTCGCCCCGTGGTGTCAGTGAAGTTGATCCGCTCACTCTAATCGAGCCACCTAATTCGGCTTGGGAGCTAGGGGAGCCTGATTACATCGTCGATGTGCCCGCCTTCACCGTGCCTGCAACCGGCGTCTTAGACTACGAGAATGTTACGATCGAATTGCCTTTCGAGGGAGACGTCTGGGTTAAGTCGGTGCAACACCTTCCGGGCGATCGCCGAGTTCTTCATCATTTGCTGAGCTATATCGTTCCCGCTGACTATGCTGAAGAAATCATTGAGGGCGAAAACGACAACTACAGAGAATTTCTGGAAGGCTATGCCCCTGGTAAAGATGAGGCGGTAACGTATCCCGAAAAAACGGGAGTATTTGTACCCAAGGGTTCAGCGGTGCAAATGTCTCTGCATTACACGACATTCGGAAAAGAAGCGATTGATAGTACAAAGCTAGGCCTCTATTTCGCCGAGGAAGAGCCCGATTATCAGTACTCTACTTATTCCTTAAGCCACGGTGGGCGTAACATCGAAATTCCACCGGGCGTATCCGATCACGCGATGCGTGCGTCCCATGTGTTCGAAGAGGAGGTGCTGTTGCACGGACTGCGTCCGCACATGCATTATCGTGGCAAGCGCATGCGCTTCAGCGTCGTCTATCCAGATGGCACAAAAGACCAGATCATTAATGTGCCAGACTACAATTTCGCCTGGCAACCAACCTACCGCCTCTCCGAACCTATGTTACTGCCTGCTGGATCGAGAGTGATGATCGAGGGTGCCTTTGATAATTCCCAATATAATCTTGGCAACCCAGACCCAGCCGCTGCTGTCAGGGGAGGCGCTCAGAGTTGGGATGAGATGTTTATTGGCTATCTTTCCTACAATAAAACCAGCCGGTAGACACAAGCTTAATCTCCAGTACGACCTCCACAGAGGGCCGATTTCGGCCTTTTTTAGTGTGGTGTGAATGCTAAACCTGACAGCCCACTCCTAAATCTCCAATTTTTCGGTCAAGCCTCGTTAGAAGCCTCGGTAAACCGCACGGTATCTGCGTCAACTTGTTACAAAAAGTAATGTTTCAGGCTGCACATTTTGCATCAATTGGGCTAGACTGCTGTGGTTAATAAATAGGTTAATAATTAGCTTTTTGGAGCCTTAGTAATGAATAAATTAATCGGATTCGGCATAGCCCTGATCGCTTCAGTTCTATCTGCCTCAGCCATGGCGCTGCCTGATAGAGTGGGTGATTTTGGACTTATGGATAGCAACGGCGATTTCCACCAGTTGAGCCGTTACCGCAACAAAGAAGCATTAGTATTAATGTCTTTCGATAGCAGCTGTTCAGCCATCAATTCGTCTGTAGCTAGCCTAGAGGCTATGGCGTCTGCATGGAGCGATCAGGGTATCGCGTTTGCGTTGATCAACTCCTCGGCAGAATCTAATATTGAGGCGATTCGCTCCGCCAAATCGGCACTGGGTTCGGACTTGCCCCTGCTGCTCGACGACGGCCAGATCGTTTCTGAAACTCTGTCTCTGACTAAGGCTGGGGAGATCGTTATCCTCGACCCAGAGCGTCTTACTATTCTCTACCGTGGCCCGGTAGCTAGTGCAGCAGCTACATTGTCTAGTGAATTAGCTGGAACAGTAGAGCGCACAATGATTATTGATGCTGTTGGTTGTGATCTCGAATTCCCAGTAAAAGAATTTCACGCAAGCGCAATTCCAGACTATGCAACAGAAGTTGCACCAATCATTGCTGAGCAATGTGCAACTTGCCACCGCGAGGGTGGAATTGGACCATTCGCGATGGACAGCCACCTGATGCTGCAGGGCTGGTCGCCGATGATTCGTGAAACACTTATTACTAAGCGCATGCCACCTACACAGGTTGACCCAAATATCGGGCACTTCAACAATGCGCGCTACATGACAGATGCAGACCTGCAGACTCTTGTTCACTGGATTGATGCTGGAGCACCACGCGGTGCCGCGGCTATTGACCCATTAACAGAGATAGATATGCCTAACTGGAAAGAGTGGAGCCTAGGCGAGCCTGACTTCATCGTTAAGGCGCCGAAGATGGAAATTCCAGCCACTGGTGTTCTCGACTACATCGATGTGGACGTCGAGCTTCCTTTCGACGAAGACAAGTGGGTTAAAGCGGTTCAGTTTATCCCCGGTGACGAGACAGTTCTTCATCACCTTCTCACCTACGTAACTGCGCCCGCCGAGAATTTCGACGGTGGAGAAGGCAACACAACTTCTGTTGCACGTCGTTTCCTCGAGGGTTATGCCCCCGGTAAGGTAGATGCGATGTCTTTCCCTGAAGATACGGGTGTGTACATTCCTAAAGATCATAAATTGTCCATGCAGTTCCACTTTACAACTAACGGTAAAGCGACAACTGATGAGACGCTCATTGGTCTGTATATGTACGACGAGCCACCTAAGTACGAGAATTTCACTCGTTCGGTAGCTTCACAGTTCAAAATCCCTGCGTACGACCAGGACTACGAATCAGCGGCTCAATATACGTTCGATGAGGACGTAGTCGTAACTGGCCTACGTGCTCACATGCACTTCCGTGGCAAGGACATGAAGTTCTCCATGGAAAATGAAGACGGCACAATGACTGATCTGCTTAGCGTTCCAAACTACAGCTACGCATGGCAGCCTACTTATGAATTGGAAGAGCCAGTACAGATTAAGGCGGGCACTAAAGTACACGTCACCGGTGCTTTCGATAATTCCGAATTCAATCCGGCTAACCCTGACCCAAGTCAGGAACTTGTTTTTGGATTGCAGAGCTGGGATGAGATGTTCATCGGCTACTGGACATACCATGCGGCGGCACCATCTAACTAAGCTTCGTCACAGCTAGCAAAAACCCGGTCATGCAGATGACCGGGTTTTTTTTCGCCTCGTTAAAAGGGTAGTTAGGAATATTGAGTCAATGTTGAATGATAGGCAGTCAAGGTCGCGCACAGAGTCTGTGCATTTCCCTGCAAACGAGCCTTCGGCTCTGACTGTTTGCTGGGAAACACCCAGACCCTGTGCGCTAGCATCAGAGAGCGATCCTATTGATGTGAATAGGGCCTTGAGCTGCAAGATTTCAAGTTGGGTAACGGCGAACAATCAGAGCCGAAGGCTCGTGAGTGGTTAGTACGCCGCAGGCCAACGGCTACACCAGAAAGAGTCACCTATTATCCTCTGCTTTGGAATAAAGCTAATGAAGAAGACGCGTCTGAACTATCGTCGAATAGGTTGGCTAAATAGCTGGAAAGTAAGTGGGTAACTGAATCCAGATAATCCAAACAAAGCCAGTAATTACGCGACATTACGTTGTATCGCCGTCCCCTAACTTGCTATGATGCCGAACTTAGATTTCATAATAATAATCCGGGAGAGCGCTTTATGTCCTCGATCTTCATCGTCATTTTCGGCCTTGTTGGTTTTTCTTTTGGCTGGTTCGTCTATTCCAAATTCATCGCAGGGAAAATCTATCAGCTAGACCCTGACTACGTGACTCCAGCGCATCGAATAAACGATGGTGTTGACTATGTGCCGACTAATAGGTATGTGCTCTGGGGCGCGCACTTTACCGCTGTTGCCGGCGCCGCGCCAATCGTTGGTCCAGCGATCGCGGTGTACTGGGGATGGGTTCCAGCCTTGTTGTGGGTGACGTTCGGATCTATATTTTTCGCCGGTGTTCATGACATGGGAGCCTTATGGGCAAGCAACCGTCACGGCGCAAAGTCAATCGGTGCACTTTCCTCAGATGTTATTGGTAAGCGTGCCTCGGCCTTGTTCATGGTAATAATTTTTCTGTTGCTGGTATTGGTTAACGCGATGTTCGCGACCATCATTGCGACAGACATGGTTATCTTCCCTTCATCGGTATTTCCTGCCTGGGCTGCGATTCCCGTAGCGATATGCATCGGAGTATTGATTCGGAAAAATTACAACCTTCTGCTGATATCAGTAATCGGTGTTGCGATTCTCTACTTCACGATCTACGTCGGAAGTGTGATGCCTCTGGAATTACCGGGCGATATTTTTGGCCTCGGAGCGAATGGCAACTGGATTATCTTGTTGTTTGTCTATGCCGGTATTGCTTCGATGTTGCCGGTATGGCTCTTGTTGCAACCACGTGATTACATTAATGGTGCGCAACTAGTCGTAGGTTTGTTCGTTCTCTACAGCGCGGTATTTATCGCATTACCAGATGTAACCGCACCAGCGTTCAATCCGAATCTGGCTACGGATACACCGCCAATATGGCCAATCCTCTTCGTCACAATTGCCTGTGGTGCCCTGTCTGGATTCCACGGAATCGTAGCTTCCGGAACCAGCTCTAAGCAGTTGAGCAATGAGAAGGACGCGCGCTTTGTTGGCTATCTCGGTGCACTTGGTGAAGGTTCGCTGGCATTGATAACAATCGTTGCGGTGACAGGATCTCTTTATGCGGCAAATTCCGCGGATTGGAGTGCGCTTTACTCTGGATTTTATGATGGTCCTGGGCAGAAGGGCTTTATCGACGGCGGTGCGATCTTGATTTCCACCGGCTGGGGCATCCCCATCGCCTTCGCGCAAACTATGCTCGCTGTAATGGTAGTGCTCTTCGCGGGTACTACTATGGATGCCGGCTTACGCTTGCAGCGCTACATCATTCAAGAATGGGGTAGTATCTATAATATAGGAGCGTTGAAGAACAACATCGTCGCTACACTGGTCGCGATAGCGGCGTGTCTGATGCTGGCCTTCGGTGTGTCTGCTGGTGGTTACCCTGGAGACGGTGGTGCTTTGATCTGGCCTGTGTTCGGCGGAACTAACCAAATCCTCGCCTCGATGACCCTGCTACTGATCGCAGTCTATCTAATGAGATTGGGGCGCTCGCCTAAATTCATTCTGGCGCCGATGATCCTTATCTTCACAATGGCATTCTGGGCTTCTTGCTGGTACATCGTAGATCATTATCAGAAAGGGCAGTGGGCATTGGTTGTTATCGAGGTGTTAGTGATGGTCACTAGCATCATGGTTATGCTGGAAGCGCTCGGCATAATTTCGAAGATCAAGAGTGGCGAGATTGCTATTGAATCGGCGGACGCTGCAAGCACGGGAGAGTAGTAACGCTGAATTCTATTCAGTAGCTAGGGTACGTACTCCTAGTGCCCAATGAAAAAAGGAGCGATCGGATGCTGTTCAAGGCAATATCCACGCTCCTTTTTTTATTTCAGGCATAGCCTGCTTGCTAGTGAGGTGCTTCGCCGGTATGTCTAATTTTAATAGGACTATTTCCGAATTTCTGAGCTATTGCTGAAGCTATGGACGAACAAACACTTCGGAATCTGCTAAATCTTGAGTCTGAGAAATCTATAGATAGAATTCAGATTTTTGATGAGATTGATTCCACAAATTCCGAATCACTTCGGCAGATTCGATCTGGCAATACTGAGAACCGGGTAGTTGTTGCCAGTTCACAAACTGCGGGAAGGGGCCGCCGGGGTCGTCAGTGGTTGAGTCCGAAGAATGCGGGTATCTATTTGTCTCTGACTCGTCGTTTCTCGATGGAGGCCAATGCGCTGCAGGCTCTTAGTCTGGTCACCGCTATCAGCGTTCTCGAAGCGCTGCGGGAATTAGGTGCTCAAGGCCTTCAGTTGAAATGGCCCAACGATGTTCTGTTTGAGAAGAAGAAGTTAGCTGGCATCCTGTTGGAATTGCAGCAGAAAGAGGCTTCCCGCTTCGTTGTCTTCGGCATCGGAGTGAATGTCGAACTGTCAGCAGGTTCACAAGAGCGCATCGATCGGCCGGTAACCGACCTGAATAGCATCATCAATGAGCTGCCTTCTCGAGCCATTCTGCTCGCGGCACTCTTGAATCACTTATGCCGCAATTTGGGGAGATACGAAAACAGCGGATTCTCTTCTTTCGAAGAGCGCTGGAATAGCCTGGATTGCTATCGAATGATTGATATCGAAATTCAAAATGGCGAAAGTCGGCTCATCGGGAAATCGCTAGGAGTGGATTCAGAGGGTTCATTGCGACTACAAACTGCGAACGGCATACAATCGATCAATGGTGGGGAAGTATTTCCGTCGTTGCGTCCGCTTTCAGAATGAGTATTAATCAGCACATGATATTAGAACTTGATGTAGGCAATTCACGTATCAAATGGCGACTGCTGGCAGTGGGCAATTTGACTGTGATCAACGCAGGACATGTGTCCGGGCTTGAAGAGTTGCAGCGAGTCACAGAGCTAGAGGCAGCAATGACGATGGCGCGCATGTGCAGTGTTCGCGGCAATGATGTAAATAAGAAGCTCGAAGATTGGGTGCGCGCGAAGTACCGAGTAGATCTTGTGCAGGCGAAGGTAGCCCAAAGCTGCGGGGGCGTAACCAATCAGTATGCGGACGTCAGCAGGCTTGGTATAGATAGGTGGCTAGCCATGTTAGCCGCTTATCGCAGGGCGGACGGTGCCTGCATGATTATAGATAGTGGCACCGCGTTCACTATCGACGTGGTCGATGAGCAGGGGCTGCATTTAGGCGGCTATATTATCCCCGGCTTAGGATTGATGCACAGCAGCCTGGAATCACATACAGCGATTCGGCTAAGTGACAACTATTCCGCGTATTCCCAAAGTTTGGGGCATTCAACAGATGAGGCCGTATTTAATGGAACAGTGACGGCATTGCTGGCAACAATAGAACAGCAAAGCGAGTCATTAGGTAGTGCGAGCGGTGTCGAAATTTACTTCGCAGGCGGAGATGCGGAATTGCTGCATGGGTTAGCGGGCCTAGAATGCAGTGAGGTTGTCACGTCTCTTGTTCTAGATGGTCTCGACGTCGCTTGCCCATACCCTGACAGCGATCGAGAGCGAGCTTAGGTCATGCGTTATATAGCTATTTTTCTCTTACTGGCTAATATCGGCTATTTTTCATGGGTTCGCTATGGCGCGGAGCCCATTGTCCCGCCAGTGCCTAACATTCCCAGGCAGCTGCTCAACAGTGGCTTAACTCTGGTGAGTGAATATGAGGCGCAGCTCGCGGCTCAGCCCGCTCTGAATTGCTTCGCAATAGGGGGTTTTAGCACTATCGATGACGCCTCCAGCTTGATCGCCGAGCTGGGTGACGCAGCATTCGCTTCCGATGTGAGTCTTAGTGGCGATCCGTTGAGCTCACAATATCGGGTTTTCATACCTCCGGCGTCCTCGCGGAGGATCGCAACTATTACCTTAGATGGCCTGAGTGAGAGCCTCATAGCGGCTGAATTGGAGAGTGAAATCTACCTAATCACCCGAGGAATGTTGGAGAACGGGATCGCGCTGGGCGTTTTCTCCGAACTAGCTAATGCTGAGGCAGCGCGCAATGGGGTTCAGGGGCTGGGTTATGCTCCAGAGATAGAAGAAATACCGCGTTCTACTGGCGAAATCCAAGTTCAATTGCAGGTGCTGGAGCGATATGTCTTAGAAAACCCCGCATGGCTAGAATTGACGGCCGGTCGGCCCGATTTGACCATTACAGAAAATCTCTGCGAAACGATTGCACAAGGGACTCAATTCCCATAAAATGCCGCTCCTGAGTGAGAGTGCCAGGGAATTTGACCCTTGGAAGTTCATGTTGGAGGGGTTCCCGAGTGGCCAAAGGGATCAGACTGTAAATCTGACGCGCAAGCTTCGGTGGTTCAAATCCACCCCCCTCCACCAACTCATTGCTAGTTAGGGGGAGTAGATTTTGTAGGCGGGTATAGTTCAGCGGTAGAACCCCAGCCTTCCAAGCTGGATACGCGGGTTCGATCCCCGCTACCCGCTCCAATTTAGCTAAAGAATTGGAACTTTTAGCACGGCGATCAAGCTACCTGAGTAGCTCGATCGATACATGAGGAAGCCGACGTTAGTGTCGGTTGCAGGACAGGGGCTGAGATTACTAATGTGCGGCTCGCATAGCTCAGGCGGTAGAGCACTTCATTGGTAATGAAGAGGTCCCCGGTTCAACTCCGGGTGTGAGCACCATTCATTTGGTCAGTATAAAGTTTAGGTATGCAGTTTAAATAGATCGGAAGCAGGTAGTGTTTCTTTATAGTGATTCTCACTATAAAAACAGGACCTAATTCAAAATTAATTGATGACGCTTAGAATAGATAGGGGCAGTCGAAAATGGCGAAGGAAAAATTCGAAAGAAATAAATTACACGTTAACGTAGGTACAATTGGTCACGTTGACCATGGTAAGACGACGTTGACAGCGGCCTTGACTAAGGTCTGTTCTGAATTATGGGGCGGTGGTGAAATACGTGATTTTTCGCAGATCGATAATGCGCCAGAAGAAAGAGAGCGCGGAATTACTATTTCCACGTCTCACGTTGAATACGATTCGCCTAACCGTCACTACGCGCACGTTGACTGTCCAGGTCACGCCGACTACGTAAAGAACATGATCACTGGTGCTGCTCAGATGGACGGCGCTATCTTGGTTTGTTCGGCTGCAGACGGCCCTATGCCACAGACTCGTGAGCACATTCTGCTGTCTTTGCAGGTTGGCGTTCCTTACATCGTTGTGTTCATGAACAAAGCGGACATGGTTGATGACGAAGAATTGATTGAATTGGTAGAGATGGAGATCCGTGAGCTATTGGATCAATACGAATTCCCAGGTGACGACACGCCTATCATTATCGGCTCAGCGCTTAAGGCGCTTGAAGGCGACACATCTGATATCGGCATGCCTGCGGTACAGAAGCTGGTTGAGACTCTAGACAGCTACATCCCTGATCCGGTTCGTGACGTTGAGAAGCCTTTCTTGATGCCAATCGAAGACGTGTTCTCAATCTCCGGTCGCGGTACTGTGGTAACAGGCCGAATCGAGCGCGGCATTGTTAATGTTGGCGACGAGCTAGACATCGTAGGAATTAAAGACACTCAGAAGACGGTTTGTACGGGTGTTGAGATGTTTCGTAAGTTGTTGGACGAAGGCCGTGCAGGCGAGAACGTAGGTGTTCTACTGCGTGGAACTAAGCGTGAAGAAGTTGAGCGCGGTCAGGTTTTGGGTAAGCCCGGATCTGTAACGCCACACACGAAGTTCGAAGCTGAAGTGTATATTTTGAACAAGGATGAAGGTGGACGTCATACGCCATTCTTCAAAGGCTACAGACCCCAGTTTTACTTCCGCACCACGGACGTGACAGGCGCTTGTGAGCTACCAGAAGGCGTTGAGATGGTAATGCCTGGTGACAACGTGAACATGGTTGTGACGTTGATTGCTCCGATCGCGATGGATGACGGTCTACGTTTTGCTATCCGAGAGGGTGGTCGTACAGTAGGCGCAGGCGTTGTAGTTAAGATCATCGAGTAAATCGAAAATCTGAATATAGAAGCCAGCCCTCCGAAAGGAGCGCTGGCTTCTTCGTTTTCAGGGAGTTCGCAGTGTTGTCGTTGGCTGCGATAGAGGCCAGCGCCGAGCGGAGCAAAATGACCTTGGGCATTTTGTGCAGCGAGGGCACCCCGGAGGAGAGCTGACCTGAAGATAGAGCCTATGCGCTGACTTCAATGAATATCTAAGGGAAATGTCAGAAAGAAGAATACGGATATAGGCAGGCCTGCAGCAAACGGCAATGCTGCGAGCTCCGAGATATCTGAAAAATAGGACTAGGCAAATTGGAAGGCTGGTCGGCTACAGTTTGAGGCATCGGATTTCGCTGCAGACCGCGCCCCTCTGGGGTGCCCTCGCTACGCTACATGCCATAACCGTTCCGCCTAAACGTTGCAGGGGAGTCGAAAGGACTGGAGCTATCGGGTGTTCACCTTTCGACTGGTGGCGGGTTTTGTCATTCCGCTTCGCTCGGCGCTGGTCTTTAATCGCAGCGAAACCCAATACTTCAAACTGCTGCCTAGAACAGCGAAGTAATTAGGCTGAGGTGAACTTGAGTAATATGCCCTAAAGTCAGAGAAAAAGCGGCTTTCAGGCGGTTATTCCTTGACAGGATAGGGCCAAAACCTTAATATTCGCATCCCTTATTTGGCTATTAATCAAATGCCAAACGAGAAACGTTCAGTAACTTATTAATATTAAAGAATTTTTTGGAGCTCGAAGTAGATGCAAAATCAGCGAATCAGAATCCGCCTTAAGGCCTTCGATCATCGTCTGATTGATCAATCTACCCAGGAAATTGTTGATACTGCGCGTCGCACTGGTGCTCAGGTCCGCGGACCGATCCCACTGCCAACGAATAAGGAAAGATTTACTGTATTGATTTCACCGCATGTAAACAAAGATGCACGAGATCAGTACGAAATTCGCACTCACAAGCGATTGCTAGACATCGTCGAGCCAACTGAGAAGACAGTTGATGCCTTGATGAAGCTAGATCTTGCGGCAGGTGTGGAAGTACAAATTAGTCTGGGTTAATCAGACTGAGTAAAACATAACCAGGCAAAGAGCATTCAGTCCTCTTTGCCCTTTTTTTAAAGTTCTGGCGCACTGAACTATTAGCTACCCATGCGGTAGTGAGCATAGTGTAACGCGTCAGCGGCCATAGCGGGTTTAGCCCCTTGCACGATGAGGTCTAGAAAAATGTCGATTGGATTAGTCGGTCGAAAAAGCGGTATGACCCGCATTTTCACTGAACAGGGTACATCTGTCCCCGTTACGGTTGTGGAAGTACAACCTAACCGGGTCACACAAGTTAAGACTCCCGATGTTGACGGTTATAGCGCCATTCAGGTTACTACTGGATCGCGTCGTGCTTCACGTGTGTCGAAAGGAATGGCGGGCCATTTTGCCAAGGCGAGCACCGAAGCCGGTTCCGGTCTTTGGGAATTCCGCGTAGCGGACACAGCTGAGATCGAAATGGGTAGTGAGTTCAAAGTTGATCAGTTCGAAGTTGGCCAGATGGTAGATGTAACTGGCACCTCGAAAGGTAAAGGTTTTCAGGGCGCCGTTAAGCGACATAATTTCCAAATGCAGGATGCCACCCACGGTAACTCGCTATCTCACCGTGCACCTGGTTCTATCGGCCAGTGTCAGACGCCAGGTCGAGTATGGAAGGGAAAGAAAATGGCGGGTCAGATGGGTAACGTTAGGCATACAACCCAATCTTTAGAAGTAGTAAGAGTTGATTTAGAAAACAATCTTCTTCTTATTAAAGGTGCACTGCCAGGTGCTACCGGTTCAAACGTAATCGTTCGTCCAGCCGTCAAGGCAAAGGGGTAAGCAATGGAATTAAATCTTGCGTTGCCCGGCAAGAAGACGGGCAAAGAAACAGTTTCACTCTCAGACGAGTCTTTTAGCAAGGCCTATAACGAGCCTTTAGTCCATCAGACTGTTGTAACCTATATGGCTGGCGCCCGACAGGGTTCAGTTAAGCAGAAAACTCGTTCTGAAGTTCGCGGAGGCGGTCGTAAGCCTTGGCGTCAAAAGGGTACTGGCCGAGCACGTGCTGGAACTATTCGATCTCCAATCTGGCGCGGCGGCGGTGTTACCTTTGCTGCACGTCCTGCAGATCACTCTAAGAAACTCAATAAGAAAATGTATCGCGGCGCGATGCAGTGCATTCTGTCTGAGCTAATTCGCCAAGACAGATTGTTCGCGGTTAACGAATTCGCACTGGATTCACATAAGACTCAGGCGCTCGTTAGCAAGCTAAAAGAATTTGAATTAGATAACGTCCTCATTATTTCCGATCAAGTAGAAAAGAACCTGTATCTCGCAGCTCGCAACCTTCACAAGGTTGATGTGTTGGATGTTACTGGTCTCGATCCGGTTAGTCTGATCGGCTTCGAGAATGTGCTGATTACAGTCTCCGCATTGAAGAAAGTAGAGGAGATGTTGGCATGAACGTTGAAAGAATCTATTCAGTAATTCTCGGACCACACGTATCTGAAAAGACCACCATCATGGGTGAGTTGAATAACCAGTACGCGTTCAAGGTCACGACAGATGCTACAAAATCAGAGATCAAGACAGCTGTAGAGACAATATTCAATGTTGTTGTTGCTGACTTGCAGGTGCTAGTGGTTAAAGGAAAGACCAAGCGCACTCCGAAGGGAAAAATTAGACGTCGCTCCGATTGGAAGAAGGCGTATGTCAGACTTGAAGCGGGTCATGAAATTGACTTTGCGGACATCGGGTAAAGGGGTAAGTCATGCCAGTTGTAAAGTGTAAACCTACTTCACCAGGACGTCGTTTCGTCGTCAAGGTTGTTCATCCCGATCTACATAAAGGCGAACCGTATGCGCCTCTAACTGCTGCTAAGTCAAAATCTGGCGGTAGAAATAACAAAGGTCGCATCACCACGCGTCATATAGGCGGTGGGCACAAGCAGAAATACCGCATCATCGATTTCAAGAGAAACAAAGATGGAATTGTGGCGAAGGTTGAGCGTCTGGAATACGATCCAAACCGCTCCGCGAATATCGCATTGTTGTTGTACGCCGATGGCGAACGTCGCTATATAATTGCGCCTGGCAAGGTTAAAGCTGGCGATGCAGTTATATCTGGTGAAGATGCTGCAATCAAAGTTGGCAATTGTTTGCCTCTTAGAAACGTGCCACTAGGTAGTACGGTTCATTGCTGCGAGTTGAAGCCGGGTAAAGGCGCGCAAATTGCTCGCAGCGCTGGTACTTCTTTGCAGCTAGTAGCACGAGAAGGCAACTACGCAACACTTCGTCTTCGCTCTGGCGAAATGCGTAAGGTGTTGAGCGACTGCCGCGCGACGATAGGCGAAGTGTCTAACTCCGAGCACTCATTGCGCTCACTCGGTAAAGCGGGTGCTAAGCGTTGGAGAGGTGTAAGACCTACAGTTCGTGGTGTTGCCATGAACCCAGTAGATCACCCACATGGTGGTGGTGAGGGAAGAACTTCCGGCGGCCGTCACCCAGTTTCACCTTGGGGCACGAAGACTAAGGGTTTTAAAACTAGAACTAACAAGCGCACGAATAACATGATTGTTCGTCGCAGAAATTCAAGCCGCTAAGGCTTCAGTAGAGGTATTCACTAGTGCCACGTTCGCTAAAAAAAGGTCCTTTCATCGATCTTCATCTAATGAAGAAGGTGCAGACCGCATCAGAGAATAACGACAAGCGTCCAATCAAAACTTGGTCACGACGTTCAATGGTTTCTCCGGACATGATTGGTTTGACCATCGCCGTCCATAATGGGCGACAGCATGTGCCAGTCTCCATTAATGAAGACATGGTCGGTCATAAGCTAGGTGAGTTCTCTATAACTCGCACTTATCGCGGTCATAACGCTGATAAGAAGGCACGGTAATTAGGGGTCTGTGATGGAAGTTCAAGCAAGATTAAAAGGTGCACGTCTCTCCGCTCAGAAAGCGCGACTTGTAGCTGATCAAATACGCGGCAAGGCTGTTGAAGAAGCTTTGTTGGTGTTGACGTACAGTCCTAAGAAAGGCGCTGAAATCATTAAGAAAGTATTGAATTCGGCAATAGCAAATGCGGAGCACAATGAAGGTGCTGACGTAGATGAATTGAAAGTATCAACGATTATGGTTGATGAGGGCATGACGATGAAACGCATTATGCCAAGAGCAAAGGGCCGCGCTGATCGAATTCTTAAGCGTTCATGTCACATAACAATCACAGTCGCAGATAGCTAGGGGTATCAGATGGGTCAAAAAGTACATCCAACTGGAATTCGACTTGGCATAGTTAAGAAGCACACTTCTGTGTGGTATGCCGAGGGAAAAGAGTACGCAGAAAACTTGCTTGTGGATCTTAAGGTTAGAGATTTCATTAAGAAGAAGTTGGCGAGTGCGTCCGTTTCCAGAGTTGAGATAGAGCGTCCTGCGAAAACAGCCAAGATTACGATCTACACTGCGCGACCAGGTATCGTGATTGGCAAGAAAGGCGAAGACGTTGAAGCGCTTCGCAATACATTGACTGCAAAGATGGGTGTACCCGTGCAGATCAATATCGAAGAAATTCGCAAGCCAGACTTAGATGCACAATTGGTGGCAGACGGTGTTGCTTCGCAGTTAGAGCGTCGTGTGATGTTTCGTCGCGCCATGAAGCGTGCCGTACAGAATGCAATGCGACAGGGTGCTCAAGGCATAAAGATACAAGTGGGTGGTCGTTTAGGTGGTGCTGAGATTGCACGTTCTGAATGGTACAGAGAAGGTCGCGTACCTTTGCATACACTCAGAGCGGATATCGATTACGGAACTGCTGAGGCAAGCACTACTTATGGCTTGATTGGCGTAAAGGTTTGGATATTTAAAGGTGAGGTTTTGGATCTAGAAGAGGCAATTGTGCCTGCTCCTGCTCCTGCTAAAACCAACCAAGGGTAAAGAGACGTGTTACAACCAAAGCGCACAAAATTTCGCAAGATGATGAAGGGCCGCAACCGTGGTCTTTCACATAGAGGCAGCAACGTAGATTTTGGTGATTATGGTTTGAAAGCCATATCACGTGGACGATTGACTGCACGCCAGATCGAAGCTGCTCGTCGAGCAATGACTAGACACGTAAAACGTGGCGGAAAGATTTGGATTCGTGTATTTCCCGACAAGCCTATTACACAGAAGCCTCTTGAGGTCAGACAGGGTAAAGGCAAGGGTAACGTTGAGTACTGGGTAGCCCAGATTCAGCCAGGAAGAATTATGTTTGAAATGGAAGGTGTTGAAGAAAGCGTGGCTCGCGAAGCCTTTGATTTGGCAGCCGCCAAATTGCCTTTTGAAACAGTCTTCGTAAAGCGGACGGTAATGTAATGAAAGCCAGTGAGTTGAGAGAAAAGTCGGTAGAGGAACTGCAGACACAATTGCAGGATCTTCATAAAGATCAGTTTAACTACCGTATGCAGAATGGTACTGGTCAGTTGAGCCAGGTTCACTTGATTGGTGCTGTGCGCAGGGATATTTCTCGCGTGAAAACCATTATCACCGAAAAACAGAAAAGTGGATCATAGATATGTCGGCTACTGAGAACATCGAGAAAACTGCTCGTACGACCTCTGGGAAGGTAATCAGCAACAAGATGGACAAGTCCATCGTTGTGCTCGTAGAGCGTCGGGTAACACACCCGGTATATGGAAAGATCATCAAACGGTCTACGAAGATTCATGCGCATGATGCGAACAACGACTGTTTGCCAGGCGATGAAGTAACAATTAAGGAAGTGCGTCCTCTGTCCAAGACAAAGTCTTGGTCTTTGGTGTCAATAGACGAGCGGGCAGCGCAAGTTTAAATTAGCTTTAGATTAAGAGTTTGCATTCGACAGCGAATGCAACTGGAGTGGATCGATGATTCAAGTGCAGTCTTACTTAGATGTCGCGGATAACAGCGGCGCTAGACGCGTAATGTGTATTAAGGTGTTGGGCGGGTCTCATCGTCGTTACGCTCACATTGGCGACATGATTAAAGTTACCGTCAAGGAAGCGATTCCACGCGGTAAGGTAAAGAAGGGTCAGGTACTGACTGCGTTGGTCGTACGCACTAAGAAAGGTGTTCGACGCGGTGATGGTTCTCAGATTCGTTTCGACGACAACGCGGCGATCTTATTGAACGCGCAGCAAGCTCCAATCGGCACCCGTGTTTTCGGTCCGGTTACGAGAGAGCTGCGAAATGAAAAATTTATGCGAATTATTTCATTGGCGCCAGAAGTACTTTAGGCGTTAATAGATTCGATTTTGCGCCAACTGAATAGAGTTATCGTAAACAAGATAGAGTTATAGAGGCAAGGGCAGGAAATGCGCAAACTTAAACGTGATGATGAAGTGATAGTAATCACTGGCAAAGACAAGGGTAAACGCGGAACTATTTCCCGTCTCGTTGGTACTGATCGAGTAATCGTTCATGGTGTGAACATGGTTAAACGTCACACTAAGCCAAACCCTAACGCGGGTCAGGCTGGTGGAATTGTTGAGAAAGAGGCAGCGCTTAGTATTTCGAACGTTGCCATTTTTAATTCTGAGACTAACAAGGCAGACCGCGTTGGTATTCAGGTGCTTGAAGATGGCGATAAGAAGCGTGTCTTTAAGTCAAACGGTCAAGATATAGATTAATAACGGTAGGTTGCCAAGCATGGCTCAGTTTAAAGAATTTTATAAGAAAGAAGTAATACCCGCTCTAACCAAAGAATTTGGTTATGACAATCCTATGCGCGTGCCTAAGATTACTAAGGTTGTGCTAAATATGGGTGTTGGTGAGGCATTGACAGACAAGAAGGTTCTTGAAAATGCGGCTAACGATCTAACTCAGATTTGCGGACAGAAAGTAGTGATCACGAAGGCGCGAAAGTCTGTTGCTGCATTCAAGGTTCGTGAAGGTTGGCCTGTAGGTTGTAAGGTTACACTTCGTGGTGAGCGTATGTATGACTTCTTGGAAAGATTGGTTGGTATTTCGATTCCACGTATTAGAGATTTCCGTGGTCTGAATCCTAAGTCTTTTGACGGCCGTGGCAACTATGCTATGGGCGTTACAGAGCAGATTATTTTCCCAGAGATCGACTACGACAAGATCGATACATTGCGCGGTCTGGATATCGCTATTACCACAACAGCAGAAAGCGACGACGAAGGCCGTGCACTCTTAAGGGCAATGCGCTTTCCGTTTAGAAACTTAGCACCTGTTGCTGACGAACAAAAAGCAGAGGCAGCGCCAGTTGCGCCAGCCATCGTTGCAGTAGAAGAAACACCTGCAGCGGTAGACGCGCCTGCAACTGATGAAGAAAAGGACTCTTAATAATGGCTAAGACTTCAATGATAGCTAGAGAGAACAAGCGTACTAAGACAGTAGAGAAATTTGCTGCCAAGCGTGCTGCTATAAAGGCTGTTCTCAATGATGTTAATGCTAGTGATGACGAGAGATGGGAAGCACAGGTTAAGTTGCAAAAACTGCCTCGTGATGCCAGCCCAGTTCGTCAGCGACGAAGATGCCAGATTACAGGTCGCCCTCATGGTGTGTATCGTAAATTTGGTTTGTGCCGTAATAAGTTGCGCGAAGCAGCAATGCGCGGCGATGTGCCTGGTTTAACCAAGGCCAGCTGGTAGTCGGAGAAGAATTATGAGCATGTCAGATCCCATAGCAGATCTTTTAACTCGCATTCGCAATGCGCAGATGGCGAAATTGCCAACGGTTGGTATGCCTTCTTCTAAGATGAAGGTGGCAATCGCAAAAGTTTTACAGGACGAAGGTTATATTGCTGGTTATCAGGTAGATGAAAATGGCGGCAAGCCTAACCTGAACATAGATCTGAAGTATTTTCAGGGAAAACCCGTTATAGAAGAAATTAAGCGCGCAAGCCGGCCGGGCCTGCGCAGTTATAAAGGTAAAGAAGATTTACCAAAGGTTAGAGCCGGTTTGGGCATCTCAATAATGTCTACAAACAAAGGCCTGATGACTGAAACGCAAGCACGCGCGGCCGGACTCGGCGGCGAGGTTCTTTGCACAGTTTTCTAATTGGTGTTGATACTCGATCTTGAGTCTCGCGAGCGAGAGCTGAGATCGTCAATAGAGCAATATTATGTCTAGAGTAGCAAATAGCCCGGTAGAGATACCTAAAGGCGTAGAAACAAACGTTAGCGATACCGAGATTCTGGCAAAGGGCGGCAAGGGAAACCTGCGCTTGGAGCTGCATAGTTCTGTTGCCGTTGTTCAGGATGGAGAGGTGCTTAGTATCTCAGCGAAAGATGGCTCGCGTCAGGCAAATGCCATGGCTGGTACTTTCCGTTCGCTAATCAACAACATGATGCTTGGTGTTAGCCAAGGATTTGAAAAGAAATTAGAGCTACAAGGCGTTGGTTATAGAGCCAAAGCTGAAGGTAAGAAAATCAATATCACGGTTGGATATTCCCACCCAATCAACTATCAGCTCCCAGAAGGCGTCTCTGCGGAAACTCCTTCACAGACAGAAATTGTGATCTCTGGTGCTGACAAACAGTTAGTAGGTCAAGTCGCTGCGGAAATCAGAGATTTTCGTCCACCTGAGCCTTATAAGGGCAAGGGAATTCGCTACGTTGATGAGCGTGTATTTAGAAAAGAAGCGAAGAAGAAATAGGGCACATAGATATGAACGTTAAAAAAGTAGCTCGTATTAGACGGGCAAAAAGAGCCAGAGCAAAGATTAGCGAACTACGCGTGAACAGACTGTGTGTATACCGCTCGCCTAGACATATCTATGCGCAAGTAATCTCGCCTTCTGGTGATCAAATTTTGGCCTCTGCATCTACTGTTGAGAAAGATGCGCGTGGTGGAAAGACTGGCAATGTCGATGCAGCTGGCAAAGTCGGGAAATTAATCGCTGAACGAGCTAAAGCAGCTGGCATTGAGAAAGTTGCTTTCGATCGATCAGGTTATGCCTATCATGGCCGCATCAAGGCTCTTGCCGAAGCGGCTCGTGAAGGCGGATTGAAATTTTAAGGGTTTTGAACTATGGCATATAGAGACCAGCCTGATAAGAACGAAGAAGGCATGCAAGAAAAGCTGATCCAGGTTAACCGCGTAGCGAAAGTGGTTAAAGGTGGTCGGGTTTTTGGTTTTACAGCACTTACTGCAGTTGGTGACGGCAATGGCCGCATCGGTTTTGGTCGCGGTAAGGCTCGTGAGGTTCCTTTGGCGATTCAGAAGGCTATGGAAGCGGCACGCCGTAACATGATTACGGTGAGTTTAGATGGCCATACTTTGCAGTATCCAATTAAAGCAAAGCACGGCGCGTCTAAGGTATATATGCAGCCAGCATCTGAAGGTACTGGCATAATCGCCGGTGGTGCAATGCGTGCGATTCTAGAATTGGCGGGTGTACAGAATGTACTGGCCAAGTGTTATGGCTCCACTAACCCAGTTAACGTAGTGCGCGCTACTTTTAACGGTCTGCGAGACATGCGTTCACCTGAAGACATTGCAGGCAAACGCGGTAAGTCAGTCGAAGAGATTCTCGGTTAAAGACTAGACGGCTTAAGGAACAGCAGGTAGAAAAATGGCGAAGAAAAAGATAGTCAAAGTTACATTAGTACGTAGCCCGATCGGCACACTTCCAAAGCACAAGCTTTGCTTGAGGGGCCTGGGCCTGCGTCGCATGAACCAATCCGTCGAGGTGGAAGATACTCCATCGGTACGCGGAATGATTAACAAAGTTAGCTACATGGTCGCCGTAGACTAAGGATATCGTGATGGAACTAAATACATTAAGCCCAGCTCCTGGCAGCCATAAAGCCAAGAAACGCGTCGGTCGCGGTATCGGTAGTGGCTCGGGCAAGACTGCTGGAAGCGGTCACAAAGGTCAGAAGTCTCGTACTGGCGGCACAGTTCGACCGGGATTCGAAGGCGGCCAGATGCCTTTGCAAATGCGTCTACCGAAGTACGGCTTTAGCTCCCGTATAGGACGTGTTTCAGCCGAGGTTCGCACATCAGAATTAAATAAATTGGATGCGGACGTTGTCACTATTGAAGTGCTGCGGAAGGCGAACTTAATTACTGCTGGAATCAAGAGAGCGAAGGTAATGTTATCCGGTGATGTAACTAAGGCAGTTACTCTCGAAGGAATTGGTGCAACTAAGGGTGCGCGAGCAGCAATCGAAGCTGCCGGTGGCAAGGTCATCGACATTGAAGTTCCGGTGAAAGTTAAGAAGTTAGCGAAGAAAGCTGACAAGCCTGCCAAGGCGGCTAAGAAGAAGCCGGCTAAGGCTAAAAAAGACGACGCTCCTGCGGCAGAAGAATAGCGAACAGTAAAATAGATAATGGCAAACAAACCCAACATAACTCCAGAAAACATAGGCGCGGGACTAGGCGAGCTTAAGTCACGTCTGTTGTTTCTATTGTTTGCTATTTTCGTATACCGAATTGGCACACATATCCCTGTCCCTGGAATTGATCCATTGCAGTTGGCGTCCTTCTTCTCAGCACAGGAAGGCACGTTCACGGATATGATTAATATGTTCGGCGGTGGTGCTCTGGAAAGAATGAGCATCCTAGCCCTGGGCATCATGCCTTATATATCGGCCTCGATTATTATGCAGTTGCTTTCTGCAGTAAGCCCGCAGTTAGATCAGTTAAAGAAAGAAGGCGAATCTGGTCGCCGTAAGATATCCCAGTACACGCGTTACGGTGCCTTGGTGCTAGCGACTGTTCAGGGAACCGGTATGACTGTTGGGCTTTTGGCGCCAATGGCTTACGCGCCGGGTCTTGCATTTAACCTGACTGCTATTGTATCTCTGGTTACCGGGGCAATGTTCCTGATGTGGTTGGGTGAGCAGATTACAGAAAAAGGTATCGGCAACGGAATATCGATGTTGATCTTCGCCGGCATCGTTGCAGGCTTTCCGGCAGCTATCGGTACATCGTTGACGCAAGCTTACGAAGGCCAGATCAATGGTGTGTTACTGCTAGTCGTGGGTTTGATCGCGATCGGTGTTGTTGCCTGTATCGTCTATATAGAAAGAGCGCAGCGTCGCATTACCGTCAACTATGCGAAACGCCAGCAGGGTAGAAAGATGTATCAGGCTCAAGCTAGTCATCTACCACTTAAGATTAATATGGCGGGCGTTATACCAGCGATTTTCGCCAGCAGTATCTTGTTATTCCCTGCCAGTATCGCGAACTGGTTTGGTCAGGCTGAGGGTTCGGAGTGGTTGCAGGAATTAGCATTCCTCATCGGACCGGGCCAGCCTCTTTACATCATTATTTTTAGCGCGATGATTATATTCTTCTGCTTCTTTTATACGGCACTAGTATTTAATCCACGCGATGTTGCCGAGAACTTGAAGCGCTCAAGTGCATTTATTCCCGGCATTAGACCTGGTGAGCAAACTGCGAAGTACATCGACGGTGTAATCACGAGGCTGACTATGTTCGGTGCTGTGTATATTACACTTGTATGTTTGTTGCCGAATTTTATGCAAATGTTTGCTAACGTGCCCTTTAACTTGGGTGGTACGGCGCTATTAATTTCGGTGGTTGTAACTATGGACTTCTGGTCACAGGTACAGTCGCACCTAATGTCTCATCAGTATGATTCTCTGATGAAGAAATCGAAGTTAGGCAGCTACGGACGTAGTGGTATTTAGTCACTTGCTCGCTGAGTTATAGAGACTACTTAAAGAACAACGGAGAACGAACATGAAAGTTAGAGCATCTGTAAAGAAGATTTGCCGAAACTGCAAAGTAATTAAGCGTAATGGCTCTGTGCGAGTAATTTGCAAATCTGAGCCAAGACACAAGCAACGTCAGGGTTAATCCTGACACGACTGAATTCGTAAGCAAGAATAGTAGAGAACGGAGCACCTTTTATGGCACGTATTGCCGGAATCAACATACCCGATAACAAGCACATCGTTATTTCTTTACGTTATGTGTTTGGAATTGGCCCAACTACCGCAAGTGCGATTTGTGACAAGACTGGAATCACGCCTTCGTTGAAGACTAGTGAGCTCAGCCCTGAACAATTGGACAGCATTCGAGCGGAAGTAGCGAACCATACTACTGAGGGTGATCTCAGGCGCGCAGTATCCATGAACATCAAGCGTCTTATGGATTTAGGTTGCAACCGTGGTATTCGTCATCGTCGTTCTCTGCCAGTTCGTGGTCAGCGCACGAAAACAAATGCTAGAACGAGAAAAGGTCCACGCAAACCAATTCGTAAGTAATTGGCAAGCGTAGTCAGCTAAGTATTTAGAACGTACAAAAGAGTTAGATGGAATAATTTATGGCTAAGCCAGCAGAGAAGTCGACTAAGAAGAAAACCCGCAACGCCGTTATCGATGGCCTTGCTTATATTCATGCATCCTTTAATAACACGATCATCACTATTACCGATCGTCAGGGTAATGCATTGAGCTGGGCGACTGCCGGCGGTTCCGGTTTCCGTGGTTCCAGAAAGAGCACGCCTTTCGCAGCTCAGGTTGCTGCAGAGAAGGCAGGAAAAGCGGCTATTGAACTTTATGGATTGCAGACTCTGGACGTGAAGGTTAATGGTCCTGGTCCTGGTCGTGAGTCGGCTGTTAGAGCGCTGAATAATTGCGGTCTTCGAGTCGGAAATATTACTGACGTCACGCCTATTCCACACAATGGCTGCAGACCCCCTAAGAAACGTCGCGTTTAAACGATAAGTAAGCAGAAGCTCTTCTGATACGTGAAAGAGCACAGGAGATAGACTATGGCCCGTTATTTAGGCCCAAAATGTAAGTTGTCCCGTCGTGAAGGAACAGATCTGTTTCTGAAGAGCGGCGTTCGTCCATTAGATAGCAAGTGCAAAGCCGATACGATTCCTGGCCAGCACGGTGCACGTCGTGGCCGCCTATCTGATTACGGTGTGCAACTTCGCGAGAAGCAAAAAGTCAGAAGAACTTATGGTGTGCTGGAGAAGCAGTTCCGAGGCTACTATAAGGAAGCGGCTCGAATTAAAGGTGCGACAGGCGAAAATCTATTGCAGCTATTGGAATGCCGTCTAGATAACGTTGTCTATCGCATGGGTTTTGGCTCGACTCGCGCCGAATCACGTCAACTTGTTGCACACAAATCCATCACTGTGAATGGTGAAGTGGTAAATATTGCTTCTTACCGTGTTTCTGAAGGTGACTCTGTTGCCATTCGTCAGAAAGCTAAAGAGCAGCTACGAATTAAATCAGCATTGGAATTAGCTTCGCAGCGTAATCCGATCGATTGGGTAACAGTAGATCAAAGCAAGCTAGAAGGTCAGTTCACGCGCAAGCCTGAGCGTGAAGATCTGCCTTCAGAGATCAACGAGAACCTAATCGTCGAGCTATATTCTAAGTAGTGACAATCACACAAAGGGTGGATTTCATGCAAATTTCTTTATCAGATTTTCTAACGCCGCAAGTGATACAGGTCGACGAGTTCGATGCTTGTCACTCGAAGGTTGTATTAGAGCCGCTAGAGCGGGGCTTTGGTCATACATTGGGTAACGCATTACGAAGGATCCTACTTTCTTCTATGCCTGGGGCTGCAGTTGAAGAAGTCGAGATAGATGGAGTTGTACATGAGTACAGCACTATTGAAGGCGTACGAGAGGATGTAATCGAAATTCTTCTTAATCTCAAAGGCCTCGCCGTAGTACTAAATAACAACGAAGAGGCGGTTCTCACTCTAAACAAGAAAGGATCCGGCGCTGTAACTGCGGGTGATATTACTGTGGACCATGATGTTGAGATCATGAATCCAGATCATGTTATCGCGCATTTGAATGCGAATGGCGAGCTGAACATGCGCCTAACTGTTCGCAAGGGCAGAGGTTACTCTCCAGCGGATAGTCGTGCTTCTGAAGACGATGAGACTCGTAGTGTTGGAAGACTTCTCCTCGACGCTTCCTACACGCCAGTTATTCGTGTGTCCTACTCGGTAGATAGTGCCCGTGTTGAACAACGCACTGACCTCGATAAATTAGTGATCGATATTGAAACTAACGGCACTATTGAGCCAGAAGAAGCTATTCGTCGTGCTGCTACAATCTTGCAGCATCAGCTAGCAGTATTCGTCGACCTGCAAAGTGAAATCATTGCAGAACCCGAAGAGCATGAAGACGAGATTGATCCGATTCTTCTTCGCCCGGTCGATGATCTTGAGTTGACTGTACGCTCTGCGAACTGCCTCAAGGCTGAAGATATTTATTACATTGGCGATCTTATACAGCGCACAGAAGTTGAGCTGTTGAAGACACCAAACCTAGGTAAGAAGTCTCTAACAGAGATTAAAGACGTGTTGGCTACGCGTGGGCTATCACTTGGTCTGCGTCTTGAAAATTGGCCTCCGTCCAGTCTTAAATCAGACGATCGGGCAGCTTAGAATTAGTTAAGCCCTTAGATAAGGTAACGAGTTATGCGTCATCGACAAAGCGGTCGCCAGCTAAATAGAAATAGTTCGCACCGATCAGCCATGTTCAGAAATATGACTATCTCATTAGTTGAGCATGAAATTATTAAAACCACACTAATCAAGGCGAAGGAGCTGCGGTCCGTTGCTGAGCCTCTGATTACTTTGGCAAAGAAGGACAGTGTGGCGAACCGCCGCTTGGCATTCAGCCGTACTCGTAGCAAAGCTACAGTGGGTAAATTGTTCACCGAACTAGGCCCGCGCTACACAGACCGCCCCGGTGGTTATATCCGCATTCTTAAGTGTGGCGAGCGCGCCGGTGACAAAGCGACTATGGCTTATGTTGAACTGGTAGATCGACCCAATACCGAAGCTGACGATGCAGTGGTGGAAGCTACTGAGGATTAAGCAGTTAGTTTTCAAGTGTATTCAGAAAAGCCGGGTTATACTCGGCTTTTTTATGGGCTCCGTTTTTACCGAGGCACTATAAAAGAGCCACTTTTGCAAAGGCACACTAGAGGTTAGCACTCAATGAAATCATTTCATCCGCCAGTTCGTACACTTATGGGCCCCGGTCCTTCCGATGTGAATCCACGAATTCTCGAGGCTTTGTCACGGCCTACGATAGGGCATCTCGACCCAGCCTTTATCCAGATGATGGATGAGACCAAGCAGCTTCTACAGCACGCCTTTAAAACAGAAAACCAGCTAACTATGCCCGTATCTGCCCCTGGCTCTGCGGGTATGGAAACAGTATTTGTAAACTTGATCGAGCGCGGTGACAAGGTGATTATCTGTCAGAATGGCGTGTTTGGTGGGCGCATGAAAGAAAATGTAGAACGTTGTGGTGCCGAGGCGATCATGGTGGAAGACCCTTGGGGCAGCACTATCGATATCGATAAGGCCGAACAAGCTTTGACCGACAATCCAGACGCGAAAGCCATCGCCTTTGTACATGCCGAAACCTCAACTGGAACTCGCTCCGATGTAGAGGCGCTCTGTGGTTTAGCTGCAAAGTACGATTGTCTCTCCATCGTCGATGCTGTGACATCGCTGGGTGGCATCGAGTTGCAGGTAGATGAATGGGGTATCGACGCGATCTACTCCGGAACACAGAAGTGTCTATCCTGTGTTCCGGGACTGTCTCCGATATCTTTCTCCGAGCGAGCGGCACAGGTTATACGTGAGCGAGAATCGAAGGTCCAGAGTTGGTTTCTCGATCTGAATTTGGTCATGGGCTATTGGGGAAGCGATGCGAAACGCTCTTACCACCACACGGCGCCGGTTAATTCTCTCTATGCTCTACACGAATCTTTGTTGATTTTACAGGAAGAAGGTTTGCAGAATGCCTGGGACAGGCATGCACTGAATCACGCTGCCTTAGTCGTTGGTCTAGAATCTTTGGGTCTCAAATTTGTGGTGGACAAAGAGTACCGTCTTCCTCAGTTAAACGCCGTCTCATTTCCAGCTTCAATAGATGATGCGGCAGTACGCACGGCGTTATTGAACGACTACAATCTTGAAATTGGCTCTGGCCTCGGCGCGCTGGCAGGTTCAGTGTGGCGCATTGGCCTGATGGGTTTCGCTAGCAACAAAAGCAATGTGTTGCTTTGTATTTCGGCACTCGGCAGCGTACTTGCTACGCAAGGCGTGCAAGCAGAAGTCAGCAAGGCGGTAGCTGCGGCGCAAGCAGTCTACTCAGCTTAGTCAGTCCAGCGGTCAGTCGAGCAAATCAACTCGACGGCCTATCTCGCGCACAACTCTCACTGCGGTTACGCAGAATAGGTTTCCCAACAATGCAGGCCCGTGAACCCGCATTAGAAGATTATCTCGTGCTTATACTGCTTTCCGCAATTTGGGGAGCATCTTTTTTGTTTTTGCGAATTAGCTCGCCCGTGTTTGGCCCTTTCTTTCTCATTGAGATGCGCGTGACCTCAGCATTGCTGGTGTTATTGCCAGTTTGTATCGCTTTGGGAAAGCAGCATGAGATAGTGTCAAACTGGCGTCCTATTCTCCTTCTCAGTTTCTGCAATATGACAGTCCCATTCTGCCTTTTGGCTTACGCTACCCTGAGCATAGGTGCCGGATTCGCCTCAATCATTAATGCCACCGTTCCATTTTTCACAGCTATTATTGCGTTTACTTTGTGGCAGCAGCGACTCTCATTGATAGCAATAGTGGGTATGTTCGTCGGTTTTTTGGGAGTAGTTCTATTGATGTTGGATTACTCCGGGCCGTTAGCGTCAAGCACAAGTCTGTTGGCGATAGCGGCAGGTATTTTGGCGTCGGTATTCTATGGTCTAGCAATTAACCTAATGGCTCGATATCTCCCTGCCGTGAGTGGCGTAGCAGTTACGACAGGTAGTTTGATTTTTTCTTCGTTAACTCTATTGCCCCTCGCTCTCTGGCAAATGCCCGAGATAATGCCAACGGGTTCGATCTGGCTGAGTGTCCTATCTCTGGGGATAATTTGCACAGGCTTCGCCTTCGTTTTGTTCTACAGGCTCATTTCGCGGGTAGGATCGAATCTTGCTGTCACCAATACATTTTTGATCCCCTTATTCAGCCTGTTTTGGGCGAATCTTTTTCTTGCAGAAGAAGTTACATTTTTCATGCTATTTGCCTGTACGCTTGTGCTGACGGGAGTAGGCTTGACCACTGGAAGCCTAACTAAATTGATCATTTTCTGCAAAACCAAACTGGCCAGATAAAAAGCGACCTGAGTCGAAGCAGAACGAATTACAAAGTCTCACCTTGCTTGCTGGAAATAGCGATCAGCAACAGGATGAATAGCTAATAAATTCAATAAGATGCACAAATTGTGCAGTTTTCCAATTCCTGCTAAAGTACTGCAGGAGTTGAGGAGTAAATATGCAAAGCGATTCAGCGATTGTGATGGGGCCTTCTTCGGGCATGAATTCACAATCCCCAGTAATTATGAAGATAGACCTTCAGCCACCGCCGTTCTCGGATGTGCATGAGGGGCCTGAATACTCCAATACCTCAGTAACTATTGAGCTGAATAATAATAGCCGTACTAAGGGTAAGCTCACTCAGTTCAACGCGTCTACCGAAACAATCAGCATTCTCGAACCGCGTGCTAACAATCCTACCGATATCGATATGGCTAACATTAAGTTTCTTCGACTGGAGAAACCGTATCAATTGATGTTAGAAAGCCAGAATACCGAAGAGAAAATCAAAGGACTGGATGTCGATACGGCTGCGCGTTCCTTCGAGGTATTTTTTAAAGATCGAACAGAAATCACCGGCAAGACCTACGGCTCGCGCACCGACAAGAACGGACTCCATTTTTACGAGCAGACAAAGGTCGGACGCAAGTGGCGCTACTGTACCCACCTCTTCGTCTCCAAAGCCTCAATCGAAAGCAATACCATCGGTGGTCAGATCGGCGACCTGCTCGTTCAAGAGAAGCAGATTTCTCAGGAAGCACTAAGCACTGCTCTCGAGGAGCAACAGACAGAGCGCTCGCGCACGATCGGCGAATACTTAGTAAGCAATAAGATCGTTGATGCAGATGAATTAGAGGGCGCTCTCTCTCGGCAGAAGAACATGCCGAACCTAAAACTCGGTGAGATTCTGCTGTCGGAAGATCTGGTAACGGAGGTGCAGCTTCAAGACGCGTTAAAAGAACAGAAGAAGAGTCGTAAGAGCGCGCTTGGCGAGATTTTGGTCAACGCCGGAGTCATCGCGAAGGATGAGATTCAACAGAGCCTCGCCAAGAAGCTAGGTATTCCCTTTGTAAACCTACGCGAATTTATTGTGGAGCCGGAAGTTATTCGAGTGCTCACCGCGGCTATCGCATTTAAGCACAAGGTTGTACCCCTCTATGTCTACGAGGGCAAGATCGTCGTAGCGATCGAGAACCCAATGGATTGGCAGGTTACTGACGCTCTAAGTTTTAACATTAACAAATATGTCGAGCCTGTCATGGCGTCCCCAGAGGACATTAACTGGGCACTACAGTTCTATTATTCATCCGAAGACATCGAAGCGACGATAGCCGATTTCGATGGCGAGTTAGATGCCGATGGTGAAGACGATTCCTATGATTCGACGCTCTTCTCAGCAGCAGAAACTGCGCAGGTTACTGACAATGTCGTAGTGCGCATAGTCAATAAAATTGTCGAAGATGCGCATCGGCAGAAGGTGTCGGACATACATATAGAGCCTGGTATGGGCAAGCAGAAGGTTGTCGTGCGCTTCAGAAAAGATGGTGTGCTAGCGACCTACTACAAATTTCCCACAAAATATCGCGCCGTGTTCGTTTCCAGAATCAAGGTAATGGCGCACCTAGACATTTCTAACAAGAACAAGCCTCAGGATGGAAAGATTAATTTCAGACACTTCGCTCCAGTTGATGTAGAGCTACGTGTGGCAACCATTCCTACCGCCGGTGGTATAGAAGATGTTGTTATTCGTCTGCTTAGTGGCGGTAAGTGTATGCCGATCAACGCCATCGGGCTAAGTAGTGACAATCTCGACCGTTTATTAGATGGCATTTCCAGGCCGCACGGCTTGTTTCTCGTTTGTGGCCCTACCGGTTCTGGTAAGAGTACAACCTTGCATTCCGTTTTAAATTATTTGAATGGTACTGAGCGAAAAATTTGGACAGCGGAAGATCCAGTGGAAATTACTCAGCCGGGGCTACGCCAAGTTGAAGTAAACGACAAAGTTGGAATGACATTTTCTATCGCGATGAGAGCCTTCCTGCGTGCTGACCCAGACATCATCATGGTAGGCGAGATGCGTGACCATGAAACAGCATCAACAGCGATCGAGGCATCGCTCACTGGTCACTTGGTGCTATCAACGCTGCATACCAATAGCGCAGCGGAAAGTATCGTGCGCTTATTAGATATGGATATGGATCCATTCAACTTCGCCGATGCGATGATCGGTGTACTCTCCCAACGCCTAACAAGAACCTTGTGCACCTCTTGTAAGAAAGCTTACACACCTGAGAAGCGAGAGCTCGAGTTCCTGGCAGTCGAATATTGCAGTGAGGCAATGTCGGGAGATTCTCGTTCTGCACCTAGTGATGAAGAAGTAATCAGGCAGATTGAACTCTGGCATAAGGACTTCGCGCAGAAAGGTCAGTTCACTCTCTATAAAGCGCCGGGCTGCATGGATTGCCTTGATACGGGTTATAGAGGGCGCATGGGTGTTCACGAACTCTTGATGAACAATTCTGAAATCAAGAATTTGGTCTTGCGTCGGGCCCCAGCATCGGAAGTACATATTGCGGCAATCAAAGCGGGCATGCACACCAGGAAGCAGGATGGTATCGAGAAGATACTAATGGGCTATACAGACTATACTCAGATTCGGACACTGTAGAGCGTTGATTCTAAAGTCTGTAGCGCCGCAAAAAAAGCCTGATCATTTCGCAATGGTCAGGCTTTTTTTGTAATGTAGAGGAAGTTTCAACAAAGTGGGAGTGGGGGAGCGATTGTGCAACTAGTTATCGGTAGCAAGAACTATTCAGCTTGGTCGCTGCGGCCTTGGCTGTTGCTAAAGCACTTCGATATCCCTTTCGAGGAAATTTGCATTGCGCTCTTTACCGAGGGGTACCAGCAGGAGCTTGCGCAGTATTCGCCAACGCTGCGTGTGCCTGTGCTGAAGGATGGCGATAGCACAATCTGGGATTCACTGGCTATTTGTGAGTATGTATCAGAAAAATACCTACAAGGGTCGGCTTGGCCCAGGAACATTGAGGAGCGCGCACTATGCCGCGCCTATTGTAGCGAGATGCATTCCGGCTTCATGGCGATTCGTTCCGAGATGCCCATGAACTGCAGAGCTCGAAAGAGACTAGAGATCACTGCGGCGGCCGAAGCAGACTGTAGACGGGTGGACCAGCTGTTTAGCGATGCGAGGGCTAAGTTCTTTCCGCGCGGCGAATATCTCTTCGGGGAGTTTTCTGTGGCCGATTGTATGTTCGCGCCTATCGTAATGCGCCTCACTACCTATGGCATTGAGCTTTCCGATTCCAGCCAGGAATACATAAGAACAATGCAGCAAAATACCGCTTTATCCGTTTGGGTTGAGGATGCCCGTAATGAGTCACAAATCCTTGCAGAATTCGAATTGGGAGAAGAGACAAACCCCTGAATTCCCTGATTCTCCCGCAATCTGTCTCAATTGCGTCCTCGACCCCAAAAAGGCGGTTAAATCCCGCGATTTTAGTCAATTTCTCCTGAACCTGCCCGATACTATGACTAGAACTGGTTTTTTTTATCAGGCCTTGGTGTTGGGCGCGCGAAATGTGTCTGTGCTTAGAGTCTGTATCTGGCAGGAGCCACGCAAAAATGTACTTGGATTATTTTTCACTCGAAAGACATCCGTTCCGTATTACGCCCGACACATCGTTGTTTTTTTCCGGTGGCAATCAGGGTAGGGGCGTAGTGCTCGATGCAATGCTATTTGCAATCGAGAGTGGCGAAGGAATTCTCAAGGTAGTAGGCGAGGTTGGCAGCGGAAAAACGATGCTCTGCCGCATGCTGGAAGAACGTTTGCCGGAAACCACAGAAATTGTCTACCTCGCTAACCCTAGGCTCAGTCCAGATGAAGTTCTGTATGCCATCGCATTTGAATTGAAGCTGCCGGTGAGACGCGATACATCGAAGCTGTTGGTTATGCAGCAGCTACAAAATTACCTTATCAAACAGCATACGGCGAATAGAAGAGTCCTCGTTATCATCGAAGAAGCTCAGGGTATGTCGGTAGAAACTCTGGAAGAGATTCGGCTGTTCAGTAATCTCGAAACACAAGTCGACAAGTTGATGCAGATTATTCTTTTCGGTCAACCTGAACTGGATAAGAATCTGAGCTCGAAGAATATACGTCAGCTTCGCGAGCGTATCACTCATAGTTTTCACCTGAATCCGCTGACTACGAATGAACTGTCGGAATATGTGCGTTTTCGTCTGGGAGCTGCAGGTTGTCCCTGTCCACAGTTGCTTACGAGAAGTGCCGAATGGCTAGTGTCGAAGGCCTCGGGAGGCCTTACGCGACGTATTAATATACTTGTAGATAAGGCACTGCTGGCTGCATTTGCCGAGGACGTGCTAGCTGGCAGTGAATTAAACGGGGGCACGTCTCCGCTAATCACTGCGCATCATGTATGGGCAGCCATCTGCGATAGCGACTACCTAACCGCAGCGCTGCGTACCCTGTTTTCACCTCTGCGTGTAGTTAGTGCTGGTATGTTGGCCGCTGTTTTGGCAGTTGCGTTCGTTGTCTGGCCGCAGGCGGGTAGCATAGCAATGCAGTCACAAGTGATTGATCAGTTTAGCGGCAAGTTCCTGGAACAACAGCCAGCAAGCAATCCTGTCCGCATATCAATCGTCGAAGATGGTGATGAAGAAATAGTCGTAGAACTCGAGCAAGAACAATGGCCACAGTCTCAGAAGCCTCAGTTCCCTCCCATGCCGGTTGAAGGTGACGTTAATCAGCTAAACGTAGCAGCACATGCAGCTACAGTCGCAGCAGGGTTAGTAGATGGCGCCGAGAGGGCAAGCCGAGCTCGAATTGCAGTTGCTCCCGAGGAAGTCGTACGTATTGAGCCTAGCCTGGCAGAAGGATTTGTTCAGCCTGGTTGGGTTAATAACATCGTGGCCACGCCTGCAGAGCAACAGCTCACTCCCGCTGAAATGGGTTTCGGCAGATCGGCATCAGGAGGCAAGCTGCAGAATCGCGTGCTTGCATCTATCGACTGGCTGAGGAGTTCTGAAGGTGGCGGATATACCGTGCAGTTCCTTTCTGGGGATGCTAGCAATTTGGAATTTGCAGAATCATTCCTACAAATACTCGACGAGCATGATTATCTGGCTGACAGTTACGTCTGTATGTCCAGCAACAGCAACCGTAGTTATTGGACTATCAAGTATGGGAATTTCGACGGCGTAAGTCTTGCGCAAGATTTTATCGAGGGGCTTCCAGCGACTATCTATGAATTCGAACCTTTTGTGCAGAATATGAGCAGTGTTGAATGCAACATAAACAATAGCATTGCCGGCCTGATCCTGGAGTGATCTGTATGTTGAACGTTGATCGAAAAATTTTGAGCATCGCCTTTAGTTTAGCGCTGCTCTCGGCTTGTGACACATTGCAGTTTGACCCCGCGGACGCCATCGGGGAACGACCCGTCGATGGCAGGCACCTCGCCGCGCCTGAAGCGGCTCCCGAATCAAACATCCCAAATATCGTCAGGCCATTGCCCGCAGTAACTGCCCCGCAATCGGAAGCACCCTTAGCGCTCTATTCGGTGGTTGTACAAGATGTCGAGGTTAGGCAGCTGCTATTCGCTATGGCGAGAGACGCGGACATCAATATCGATGTGCACTCCGCAGTAACCGGCTCTGTTAGCTTGAACGCGATTGATCAGACCCTGCCGCAAATTCTCGATCGGCTCGCTAGGCAGGTATCAATAGTCTGGGATTTCGAGCGCGAAGACTATCTGACTGTAGAGGCCGACCTACCAGAGTTGCGTAACTACCGAATCGACTATGTCAACGTAGCTAGGAATGCGCAGTCTACAGTTGCGGTAGCCTCTGGCGTAGGAGGCGATGAAACCAATACTTCCACTTCGACGTTAAGCCAAGTTTCAAATAATGATTTTTGGCAGATGTTGGAATCTAACTTAGCGACTATACTTGGCGAAAGTGCAGAGGGTGATAGTAGCAGTTCCATTATAATGAGTCCTGAGAGCGGCCTGGTCACTGTTCGCGCAACGAACCGCCAGCATGAAGACGTCTTCACCTTTATCGAGACGGTTCGAACCCGAGCTCTTTATCAGGTGCTGATTGAGGCGACTATCGTTGAAGTAAATCTAAATGATCGATTCCAGTCTGGAGTTGATTGGTCCCTGCTCGCGAGAGATAACGGACAGGTAAGCTTTACCCAGGATTTACTGGGCCTAAACTTGGCTTCTACGCCAACAAATGTCTTAACCATAGACAAGTCGGCAGGGCCTGATGCGATCACCTCAACGGTTAGGTTACTATCTCAGTTCGGTGAAACGAAAGTATTGTCTAGCCCGAAGATTATGGCTCTCAATAATCAAACGGCGATGCTCAGAGTTGTCGACAGCAGAATTTATTTTACGATCTCGGTCGAGCCCGGCGTCGCGGCGAGTGCGGCCGGCCCAGGAACTCCGACCGTCTTCACTAGTGAAGTCCATAGTGTTCCCATCGGCTTTACGATGGCGGTGACTCCGCAGATAAGCGAGAACGATCAAGTCACGCTGAACGTACGACCGACTATATCCCGCATAATTCGTTTCGTTAATGACCCGAACCCTGCCTTGGCTCAGGAGAACGTCATCAACCAGATACCGGAGGTTCAGATTCGCGAGATTGAATCCATACTAAAAGTCGAAAGTGGGCAGATAGCGATTCTAGGTGGTTTGATGCAAGACACGGTCGAGAACAGCAACTCAGGTTTGCCCGGACTGAACCGTCTTCCAATTGTAGGCAATTTGTTTAGCCAGAAAGATGAAAACTTGGTCAAGACAGAGCTAATTATTTTCATCCGTCCGGTTGTTATTAGGCAGCCTAGCATAGAGGGTGATTTTGAGAATTTTAGAGAGTATCTTCCAACGGCTTCAAATTCTGATACCAGCCGGAATGCTCGGCTAGCATTCTAAAGACGACGTCACCACGAATTAACTGAGAAGACTCCATGAGTTTATTGATGGACGCGCTGCGCAAGGCCGAGGAAGCGAAGAAGAAGGCCGCGCAAGAGAATAAGTCCGAAGAAGCTGTTCCTGCCGCCGCTGATGTAACGCAGCAGGCGAGTGTAGTGGCCGAAAAAGTTTCGGAAGATTCCCCCGCATCTGAAATCAAACTCAGCATGGAAGCCATAGAAGAAGTTTCTACGCGTTCGGCTGTACCCAACCTCGAAGCCGCAATCAAATTTGAAGACGAAGATGATTATGTGCTGCCAACTTCGGTTGGAGCTGCTAAAGAATCCGCGGCCGGCAGTGACACGGATTTAGAACAAAGTCCTTCCCGTGGAGATGCGGCTAGTGTTGAGAAAGCATCGCCCGAGCCAGAACAACAGCAAGAACCAAAATCTGTGCACGGGGCCTTCGACTTCGATAGTTTTGAGAGCGAAGAGGACAATACAACTACCGGCGAAGAGGCGGCCCCAGATACAGCGATAGTTGGGGCATCGGGCTCAGTAAAATCTGTCAAGATGCAGAATTCTCGCGTGATCGCCAAGGGTGCAGAGCAGGCTAGAGAGCGAGCGAGGGATAGAGACGAGCCCGGGCGAAGAACCGCCCGCAGTGTTTTCGCCGCAAAGAAGTCACCGCTACTAAAAAACGTCAATATGAGGGTCGCAGCAGGCGGCGTATCAGGGCTCGTTGTTGTTGCGCTTTCCGCTTATTTCTATGTCTCTCTAAATCAGGAATCGACGTTCAATATCCCAGCGGGAAGCTACTCGACAACAGAATTTGTGGATGACGGAGTCTCCTCAGAAGCGGACGGGAATCAATTGTCCATTGACGCTGTTAATGTTACTGAAGCCGAGGAGACGGCGGCGGTCAATATTGCAGACAGTGTGCCGGAGAAATTGGTCATCCCAGGAGGCGTTGATGTGGAAACTGGCGATACTTCTGCAGTAGCGTCAGTGGCAGATACTCTCATCGAACTCCCGGTGCTTGAGATCCTGGCTGTACCTGAGGCGAGTCGAAGTGCGGCAAACTTACAGCCCGAGACAATAGTGGAAGAGATGCCGCAGCCTGAAACGGCCACGACAATCATCGGCGATACTCCAACAGTTGCTGTTGCGTCTGAGGTTATAATTCAGCCTGTTGCCAATATTGGCGTTCAATCGGCGGAGCCTACAAATTTAATTAGCTTCAGGAAACAGGAGACTGTTGCGATAGTCGATCCGAATGTGGATCGAGCCTATGCGGCCTATCAACAGGGCTCTCTCGATCAGGCCGAAGTGTTGTATCGTCAGACACTAGCTAGCGATCCTAGGCAGCGCGACGCATTGTTAGGTCTTGCAAATATTACGGCGCGAAATGGAAACTTAACAGAAGCCCTGGATCTCTACTCTAGATTACTGGCGCGCAATCCTAGTGACCCGATTGCACGTGCAGGATTAATGGAACTATTGCCGGCGGGCAGTCCCTCCGAGCAGGAGGCTGAACTTAAACGCTTACTCAATGAGCACCCAGATGTTGCTGCACTCTCCTATGCTTATGGCAACTTTCTAGCATCGAATCAACGCTGGTCCGAGGCTCAGCAAGCCTACTTCAGAGCTTTACAGTTGGCTAAGTCCGACGCGCTTCTAAATGGTCTAGTAAATCCAGACTACGCGTTTAACCTGGCGGTGAGCCTGGAACACCTGAATCAGAGTGAGCCGGCACAGAACTACTATCGCGAAGCATTGGGTTATTCAGCGAATCATCCAGCAGGATTCGATCTAACTGCGGTCAGAAGCCGCCTCGCGAACATGGCAGGAAACGGCAACGATGAGTGAGAAACCTAAATCTACTGGTAAGAAACAACTCGGTGATGCATTGATCGAGAAGGGAATTATCACTCCGGATCAATTAACGATCGCACTCTTAGAGCAAGAGAATCTTGGAAAGCGTATAGGCGCCGTTCTTATCCACTTAGGTTTCGTAACAGATTCCATTATTCGAGATGCCTTGAGTGAGAATACCGGCTACTCCACTGTCGATGTAACCGGCTCCGTAATCGATGCCGACGCGATAAAAATGGTTCCGCAAGAACTTGCACGTCGCTACAAGGTTTTGCCACTTTCATATAACTCGGCTTTGCATGAACTCACGGTAGCGATGCCAGACACCTACAATATTGTTGCGCTCGATCAAATTCGCGCCCTGCATGATAGCAAGCTGCAGATTCAACCAGTGCTGGGTAACGAGACTGACATAGCTGGCACCATCGAAGAAATCTATGGTTTCAATCTATCCATCGATGGAATTTTGGAAGAAATCGAAACCGGCGAGATAGATCTAGATAATCTGCAGACTGAGGGCGACCAATACCATCATCCCATGGTACGTCTCATCAACGCATTGATGGCAGATGCGGTACAACAGGGGGCCTCGGATATTCACTTCGAGCCGGAAGAAGCCTTTCTAAGAATTCGCTATCGTGTCGACGGCGTACTGCGTCAGATTAGAAGTCTGCACAAGAGCTATTGGGCAGCGATGGTCGTGCGGCTAAAGGTAATCAGTGGTATGAATATAGCCGAATCGAGAGCGCCACAAGATGGGCGGATTTCTCTCACATTGATCGGCAGACAGATCGATTTCAGAGTTGCTGCCCAGCCCACTACACACGGTGAAAACATCGTGCTCAGAATTCTGGACAGACGTAAGGGCATCGTCCCCCTAGAATCGCTGGGCCTGAGCGAAGAGAACCTATATGCGATCAAGATGATGCTCGCCAAGCCGGAGGGCGTTATTCTCGTGACTGGCCCTACCGGTAGCGGGAAGACCACCACGCTCTATTCTGTGTTGAATCACATCAACACGGAGGCCATCAATATAATGACTATGGAAGACCCGGTCGAATATCCGATGCCAATGATTCGTCAATCTTCAATCAATGCAGCGGCCAAGATGGATTTCGCGGAAGGCATTCGCTCAATGATGCGTCAGGACCCAGATGTAATTCTGGTGGGTGAGATTCGTGACAACGTAACAGCAGAAATGGCCTTCCGTGCCGCGATGACAGGCCATCAAGTATTCTCAACTCTGCATACCAACTCGGCGATCGGCTCAGTGCCACGACTCACGGACCTCGACGTGTTGCCAGACCTTCTTTCAGCGAATCTGATTGGAATTATCGGTCAGCGACTAGTGCGCAGACTCTGCGCCGAATGCAAGCAGCCGCAAGAACTTGGTGATCTGGAGCGCACGCTGCTCAAGCTCGATGCAAATGACACCCAAACGCAAATATATCAGGCCGTTGGTTGTACTAAGTGCTCTGGGCTTGGCTACAAAGGACGTACGTCGATACTTGAAATTCTGCAGAATAGTGACAATCTTCGAAGGCTTATCTCGGAGAATGCGTCCGCTCATACTCTCAAACAGGCAGCTGCCGAGGAAGGCTTTAGGACGCTTGCCGATGATGCCTGTAGACGCGTTATCGATGGTACCACTAGCCTGGATGAAATTACTCGTATCGTAGATCTCACCGACAGACTAGGAGACTAAGCATTCTATGTCACTCTTCAGTTACAAGGCAATCGACAGCAAAGGTCGAAATCAGTTTGGGACATTAGATGCCTCGAACGAGAATGATCTCGAATTTCGGCTCAGTCGAATGGGCATGGACCTGATCAAATGCAAATTTGTCGAAGAAAAGAGAAGCCTATTCGGCGGTGGTGCGATTCGACGAATCGACCTAATCAATTTCTGTTTTCACATGGAGCAATTAACCCGTTCTGGCGTTTCGATAATCGATGGACTTGTCGATCTACGTGATAGCGTTGAACAGGCAAGTTTTCGGCGTGTCATCGGGCAGGTGATTGATGACATTGAGGGGGGCATGACACTTTCGCAGGCTCTGGGTGAGCATCCCAAAGTTTTCGATGACATGTTTAGTAACTTGATTGCCGCAGGTGAAGAGAGCGGGCAGCTGCCCGATGTATTCCTCTCCTTGAACGAGATGATTAAATGGCATGATGAGTTGATTAACACGACTAAGAAGTTGCTTATATTTCCAGTATTCGTAGGAGCGGTAGTGATGGCAGTGGTGGGTTTTCTAATGGTCTATCTGGTGCCCCAACTGGTAAGTTTTATAGAGGGCATCGGTCAAGAATTACCTACTCATACGAAACTGCTGATAGCTACCTCGAATTTCTTTGTTAACTTCTGGTACCTATTTACATTAGTACCAATGGCTATGTGGGCTGCTATTAAAACTTCAACCAGCGTGAGCTACGAGGCGCGCTATCAGGTCGATTCGTTCAAGCTACGGGCATGGCAGATTGGGCCGGTATTGAAGAAAATTATATTGTCGCGTTTCGCCAATTTGTTCGCGATGCTGTACAAGGCGGGTATTCCCGTCCTAAAGTGTATAGAGATTACCGAGCGTGCCTCGGGCAATGAAGCTATTCGTCATGCCTTGAGCAAGGCGCGCGATGAGATTCAGGAAGGTAAGGGAGTGTCCACAAGTTTTCGCAATACCGGGCTATTCCCTCCCTTAGTTGTAAGAATGATAAAAGTTGGCGAGGCTACCGGCCAGTTGGACAATGCGTTGTTGAACGTAAGTTATTTTTACGAGCGTGATATTAAAGATTCAATCGACAAAGTACAGGCCATGATTCAGCCGGCAATGACAGTTCTTTTAGGTGCCATTCTAGGCTGGGTGATGCTGTCGGTCATGGGCCCAGTTTACAGCTCCATTAGCAATATGGCGATTTAAGGAAAGGGTAGGGAAAGTAATGTTAGGTCTCGGCTCATCATCAGAGAAGCGCATAATCCTCATAAATTTTGAGGGATTGACTGTGTATGGCCTGGATAATGACCGTCTGATGAGGCTAGGTGTATTTATCGACGATGATGTTGGTCACGACAAATTTAGAACCTACATCATCGACGAGTCACTTACGCAAATATCCCTGGTTGTAGATTCTCCTGCCGAAGACTTTATAGTGGAGAAAGTTGTCCATGTAAGCCCCTACGACAGAAAATCATTCCTGACTAGGAAGCTTGAGCAGCATTTTCGAAACGTCGAGTTTCGTTCCGCCAAGGTGCTTGGTAGAGAAAAAACCGGACGCCGTGACGATAGGGTTCTGTTCAGTGCGATAACCCAAACTAGGAATGTAGACAACTGGGTTCGACTCCTTCTGCAAGAGCAGGTGTCCATCAAGAGCATTACGTCTCCCGCGTTCGCTATTTGTAAAGTTGCTAGGGAGCTCGGTCTAGAAACGAGTGAAGAATTTCTCTTAGTAAACTGGCAGCGAAACGGTATTCGCCAGTCGCTAATTTCCGATAACAAACTAATGTTCAGCCGACTTACTCCGTTACCTCTCGATCCCGAGGCTGACTTGGCTAAGGCCATTCTGGATGCGACGCTGCAGACTGTAGAGTATTTGGATAGAATCGGTCTGTTGCAGACTGAAAATGCGCCAGACCTGCATGTTGTTTCGCCTATCCTCGAAGAGGATGCCTTTGTGGATCAGCCTGGTAGCGCGGATTTTGGTGTTGTCTTTCATCATAATTCCATCGATCTGATGCCCATCGAAAAATACGGCGGCCCGCAGAACGAAATAACTGCAATCGTGCTATGTCTCGATTGGAGTGTGCGCAATGGAGATTTCGGGAATATCTATGCATCGCAGGGTGCGATGCGATTTACTAAACTAAGGATGCAGCGCAATTTTATTGCCTTCGGCTGCTTACTTGCGTTCTTTATAGGCGGGGTCATCAGTGCTCCTGTGCTCACCGATACACTTCAGAGCCAATCTATCTATAGAACTATTACGGCGGACATGCAGCCCATTCAGCAACAATACGATGAGTTGACAGCGCAGTTTCCAGCGACACCGATTCCTTCTGAAGCAATGGCGCTAGTAGTAAACAATTACGATTTGATAAGCAATCAGAATCATTACCCTGTGGAGTTGCTTAACGAAATTTCTCAGGTAGTGGCACAACATCCTACTATCAACCTATCTTCAATAGTTTGGAAATTAGTAGCTGATGAACAGTTTTTGGAAATTAACGATGCGATTCTGGCCAATAGTGTGACCATAGAGTTGGAATTGTATGGTGCTCAGTTGGGTAGCAGTGGCTATGAGAATTCAGATTCACGCCTGCGTGCGTTTATGGATTCTCTATCTACTATTGAAGGAGCTACCGTGACAGCAATTCGCTTGCCGATAGAAACCGGCCCGAATGCTTCGGTGACCGCAGTTGTAGGAGGTGAACAATTCGATTCTGAATTTTCCTTGAGTGTGAGGATAGAGAGTTAGATGGCGGCAAGAAGGCGAAATATTGGAGAAGACTTAGCCTGGCTAAAATGGTGGCTAGTTCTACTAGCTATCTCTTTGGCCATCGCTATTGGTGGGTATTGGACCTCCCTGTATTACCGCGGCGAAATGCGTCAACTCGAATTTGGTACGCGTTCCAATTTCGATGTAATTTTGCAAGAAGTCACGCAAATCGAAGAATCGGAACGAGTAATAGTTGAAAATATTGACCGCTTTAATTCGCTTGCCGCAAATCGCTTGCTGGAAGAGGAGAATAGGGTCTCTCTGCTGGAGGATGTCAGAAGAATACGAGACAATTTTCGCTTGTTTCCCATCGATGTGGAAATCAGAGAGCAGGCTAGTCATATGCTTGACTACGGAGAGGGAGTAGAGTTTCCAGAGGAATTCATATCTATTCGGAGTAGTGTAGTAATGGTGCGGTTTCCGCTGCTGCACGAGGAAGATCTTACCCGCTTCCTCGGTGCGTTTCTAAATGCAGGAAGGTTAATGGTCTCGACGTCGTGCACGATTACTGCGTCTTCGGTTGACCCAGCCGATGCGTTGAATATTATCGCGCATCAAATTGCGAGTTGTGATTTTATCTGGTACACCTTTAGGCGGGAGCTGCCGTCAGAGGATCCCGAATTTGATGAATTTGCCGAACAGGTTTTTTGAAGATTCATAGATAATTCATTGTTACAGAGCTTATGAAGCATACAGTTAAAAACATAATTCAACGAATACTCTCTTTGCAGATTTGTAGTGTTGTTGTAGCTTGCACGTTTGTTCCCGTGCAACTCTCGGCTCAATCCCTGCAACGAATTTTTTCTACGCCAGAAATTCGAGCGGAACTGGACAGGCTTCGATTCCAGATAGCGTCTGGCGTGGTAATTGAAGCGCCAGAGGAAGAGCCTCTCATCGATATTCCAATATTCTCGGGTGATGAAGAAGAGATTGTCTACGCGCTAGGTGGCAGCTTGCTTAAGGCAGATGGCAGTTATACCGTATGGATCAATGATGTCGCCTACGACCAGAGCAATCTTCCAGGAAACATGGAATTGCGGTCCCCTTTCAGTCAAGGTCAATTGCGTATCCGTGATTCTGGATCCGGGGCGAATTACGATGTTAAGCCAGGGCAGGTGTTGAATTTGACTACGGGCCAGCTGTATGAATCCTATCAATACCAGGCCGTGCTGGAAGCTGCAGCCGCAGAAGCCGCCCGTCTCGCTATGGAAGAGGCGGCGAATTCTAGTCAAGGTGTAGGCATAGGTACAGGCTCCGCTGTTCTCGATAGCGCTGCGGTGAGTAATCTATTGGACGCAGCGCAGGACCTTTGACGGTGACTTCCGGCGTCGCGCAAATCAAGAGGCAGCAGGGTGTCATCCTCCTCGCTTTCTTCGCCATACTTTTTATTGCTGGAGCGGGCGTACTGATTTCAGTGTTGGACAGTAACGCCGTCGCCCAGCGCCGTAACAACAATACTTCGATAGCGATGCGCGAAGCGAAAGAGCTGCTGATTGCCTACGCCACGCTCTACGCTGTGAATTACAATACAACCAATGCAGCTAATCCAGGCCCTGGACATCTGCCCTGCCCAGACACTAACGGAGATGGTATTGAAAATTCTCCTTGCGCCGCTACGAATCCTCTGGGTCGGCTCCCACAGTCCATCGTGCTTCCCAACGGCAATTTTTTTCCGTTGTCGGATTACAATGCCGAGTTAGATGAGCAATTCTGGTACAGCGTCGCGGACAATTTTAAGCGCGATCCACTGGGAGTGATAAATAGCTCAACGGTTAGTGGAACGACCTTGGATGGACAGGGCCGAATAGCAGCAGTTTTAGTGGCTCCAGGATCCGCGAATGCTGCGCAATCGAGACCGAGCAATACCGGCAGTCGTTACCTCGAAGATAGTAATACCACGGCGCCGAACTTCGTCAGTAGTACTGCAGTAAATCCAGATCTGTTCAACGATAGAGTGCTGGCTATTACGATTGACGAGATAATGGTGCCGGTAACACGACAGGTCGCCGATTTGTTGAAAGCAGAGCTGGATGCTTATCATGTGGCGAATACATGGTACCCGGCTGATCAAGTGGAGTTCGATCTCGTCATAGCTGCGCCTGCCACGCTATGGCTTGGCGCGAATGATTGGCTGGCGATGTCCAACTACGTACGTGTTAATTTAAATGAGGCTACTCTAACGTTTGATGGCTGTCCGAATATTAGTTACACAGTTTTTTATAATCTGGTGGACAGTCCCGATGACTTGCGCAGGATAGGATTGCGATGTTGAAAATACATAGAAGAAAGTTTCATGCTACGGCATCTGGCTTCAGCATAATTGAATTGGCGATAGTATTGGCAATTGTATCCACTCTATTAGGCGGTTTGCTGCTTTCTCTTAGTGAAGTGAGAGAGTCAAATAACCGTACCGATGCAAATAGTACAATGGACGAAATAAAAGAGGCACTATATGGATTCGCTCAATCCAATGGAAGGTTGCCGTGCCCGGCCACGACCACTAGTTTAGGTGCGGAGGCACCTGTGGGTGGTGGTGTCTGCACGCAGCGATACGGTTTCTTACCCTGGACAACGCTTGGCTTAAGTGGACCTACGAATGTAGACAATCTAATGATGGATAGCTGGCTGAGTCCTTATCGTTATAACGTATCCAATATAGGTGCGAGTGCGTTTACGACCGCGGGTCAGATGCGCACACTTGGTATAGCTGCTCTCGCACCGAATCTGCAGATATGCACAGTCGCCGCCTGTGGAGTGGGCAATGTGCTGGTAAATTCAGCTCCCGCTGTTGTCGTTTCTTTAGGGGCAAATTTTGCCACTTTCACCTCCGCAGATGAACGTGCAAATTCTGGAGAGACAACCCGAAACGGTTATCGCCAGGCGAACAACAATAACTTTGTGTTTAGCGTGTACAACGAAGCTACATTTGACGATATGATCACTTGGCTATCACCCAGTATTCTCTACACAAGAATGATAGCGGCTGGACAGCTTCCTTAGCGTATCCGCTTTTTTTGACTGTACAGTTTTAAAGCAGTTAGTATCCATTTCAGAGGTTACCTGTGATTGATGAGACTTCAGACAACGCGGCCGAAATTGATTTGCAGAGTGACGAGCCGCAATCGCTAGCTAAAATTCTCCTCGTAGAAGACGATCCCGCACTCAGGTTAGTGCTGCGCAATGTCCTCGAAATGAATGACTATGCAATCTTGGAGGCCGACAGTAAGGCGAGCGCTGAAATCATATTGAAAGACGATCCCAACATTGCGGCGTTGGTGCTCGATCTTGGCCTCCCTCCCTCTCCACACACGACCACAGAAGGTCTGGCAGTAATTAAAATGGTTGTAGCACAATTACATCGCGCAAAGATCGTAGTTCTAACAGGTCAGGATGAAGAGAGCTCCGCGCTGGCAGCTATCAAGGAGGGCGCGTTCGACTTTCTGTCCAAGCCTTCGCGCTCCGCAGATATTCTGAACGCCGTGCAGCGTGCTGTCTTGTTCTATCGGAAGGAGCTAACGTTGGAAGTCGAGGAAGGCCTAACCCGACTGCAAATCAACGCGAAGGTTTCCGATGGATTGAAGGCAGTACGTGAGGAAGCGGAAGAGAAGTTAGTGCGTCATGTGTTGAAGGACACCCAGTTTAACGTCTATCAAAGTGCGGCAAGGCTGGGGTTAAAGCGAGAGAGCATTTACTACTTCTTAAAGAAGTTTGGAATAAAACGTGACGATGGCTAGCCTCTACCCCTATCTGATTCTGATAGGGTCCAGCATAATTCTTGCCACAGGTTGGTTGTTAGGCCAGGCGCGACGACGCGCGCACATAATCAATGAATTGGTGAGCCTGAATGAAAAACTTGGCTTCGATTTGCCGAACCTGCTGCGTCATTGCTGGGAGCCGTTAGAAAAGGCCGGTTTCAAGGGCATAAGCTGGCATCTGGATTGGTTTGGTTCTTCCCTGTCAAAAACTGAAGGAAGTCAGGGTGATGTGTTTATTCATCGAAAGTTGGAGGTTGATGACATTACTCTTTCCGTGAAGCTGTACGATGGCAATCGTCGCTTCGAACAACGTTATTTCAGTACGGTTCTCTCCGAAAGTTTCTTCCTGCTGCTCTACACAGATATGTGGGTGAAGTTGGGTACGGTTCAGGGCGCCTTCGCACAGACGGCGAAACTAAGTGTTTTTCTGCAGCATGACATGAAGAATATCGTGCAACTCATTAGCCTCGTTTCTGAGCAACTGGAGAATACGCCTGCGGGTAAGGAAGAAAAATTGCTAGACAGTTTACGCAGTGTGATGCCAATTTTGCATGAACGCTCGGAACGCTTCCTTAGTACGCTTTCGAACAATGCTCCCACTGAAAATATGAAGCCCGTGAACATCAGTGAGGCCCTCAGAAAGACAGCAGATATTCACAATCTTAAGATAGATATCCAAGGCAGTGGCCAGGTGTTGATAAACGAGCAGTCGCTAAATAGCATCTGCGACAATCTGTTTGGCAACTATATCGACCAGAATCGCCGCAATCCGGAGATCGATCTAGAGATCGAAATTTGCATCATCGATAGCGATACCGACCTCGAAATATCGATAAAAGATCACAACGGTAAACCCTGTATGTGGCCAGAACGACTTTTCGAGCCCTTCTGGAGCGAGAAAGGCGATGGATTGGGTATTGGTCTCTACCACGCGAGGCAGCTAGTTCAGGGGGCTGGAGGCACTTTGCAAGCGATTACCCCGGGAAATGACCCCATGGAATTCGTGATAACTCTCCCAAAATCTGTGTAAAAAAAACCTACATATTGCGGCGCTCATGGCCGATCTATAAGATGGCGTCATATTCGAGAAGTACTAAATTTTAAATATTTACATTCTTATTTCAGGGGGAAGATTTGATGAAAAGTTCAATTCGGAACATGAACAAGCAAAAAGGCTTTACGCTCATCGAGATTGCCATCGTATTGGTAATCATCGGTTTGTTAGTAGGTGGCGTACTGCAAGGTCAGGAGTTGATTGAGAACTCTCGCGTGAAGCAGGCTGTTAAGGACATGAACGGAACAGCGGCAGCAATTTTCGCCTATCAAGATCGATATGGACGCATGCCAGGTGATGATGGCCCCGCGGCTACTCTAACTGCTCGCGGTGCTAGTTGGGCAGCAGTTGGTGCTGGTGATGCTGATGGTCGTCTAGAAGTGACAACTAACCGAACCTTCTCGGGAAATACAGAGTCAGGAGCATTCTGGCAGCACTTGAAGGCAGCGGGTTTCATCTCGGGTAATCCTGCGGATGCAGGTCTACTGACTATGCCAACAAACGCATGGGGTGGATTCATGGGTGTTACTACAGCCGCTATGGGTGGCAACTTGACCGGCACTAAAGTGTGCCTGAGTCAGGTTCCAGGCTCAGCAGCGATCTCTATCGACAATGAGCTTGATGATGGCCTTGGTGCAACGGGTCGACTGCGAGCTACTATAGGTACGAGTGGCGTAAACACGAACCCAAGCAATGCAGTACTTGCGGCTCTGTATTCTGAAGATAACGTTTATACGATCTGCTACAGAATCTAAAGTTGGCAGCTAGTTAGCTCTAGCAACGCATTAAAAAACCCGATTGGTTTCATCAGTCGGGTTTTTTTGTATCTCGAGTTTGCTAGTACAGAGGTTAATGCAGATTGCCTGAATCGGTTTCATCTGTGCTGGCCAGAAAGCTAAAAAACAGAAGAGGCCAGATGCCAATATGGACCATGACATCGGCGGTATTGAATATGTAGTTCCAGTAGGGTATATGCTGTATGTCGATAAAGTCGATCACACTACCATACACGAACCGATCCAATATATTGCTGGCCCCGCCTCCGACTATGAAGCCGAAGCAGATATACTCATAGCGTTTGATCGACGGGCTAAACCAGAGATAGGCGCTTACGCCGATCAGAAGCGTGATGCTAATCGTGGCAAATATCCCACCCATTCCCTGTAACATGCCAAACACACCGCCATGATTGCGGATATGAGTGAAGTGAATCAGGCTGCTCCACTCGACCGATGTGTTCTGCGGTATCGCGGTGTTGACCCAGTAACCAATGATCTGTGACAGGGCCAGCACAATTAGAACGATGCCGACGAACCAGAGCATATTAGTTTGCTTATTTTCTAACTGCATAGACGCGCTAATTTCTTTCCATATCAATTATTTGGAAGTGTTGCTAATTCGCAAGCAAGGCGAACAGTTTACGCATGCGTATTGCATTCGCTCCAACGTCGCCGGTGCCCACTCGGGAAACCGATCTGACATCAACAGTAGTATCGGATCCCTGCTGATCGATCTTGATAACCACATCGTCCTTAAAGCGAAACCAGAATGTTGTATCTGTAGCCTCTATTCTGCCAGCGGAGGCGTCTTGCGCAACAAGCTCCCAGCCCAAATCATCGACTGCAGCCAGCGTCTTCTCAAAAATCACGTTTACGGATTCGTTATAGCGCTGTGTAACCAGATCGGGGTAGGCCTCATCGGTCAGCTCGATCAGCCGCTCTCGTGTCATATTGTTGGAGCCGCCATAGACCAATGTATTCGGCGCATCCGCACGCAGTTGAGCTATCGCAACAAACTCAGGAGGATTGACTCGATTGGTTGAGATGTCGTGAATCGGCGGGTAGTTCACGCCTTCGCCGGGGCGGAAGCTTTCTGGAATTAGATAAGCAACCCATGCTACCAAGGCGCCAATTGCCGCGAGACTTACGAACTTCCTAGCATTCTGAATTTTGAATAATTGGCCAGCTATAAGCGTGGCAGCGGTAAGTAGGAGGCAGGCCCAGGCAAGCAATTGCCCATATTGGTTGGCTGCGCCGAGAAGGGAGAATCCGCGCCTGAAGTCCCAGAAGCCTAGCCAAATACCCGCAGCTGAGGCAAGCGTAAGCAGTCCTAAGCCGAGTCCTAATGCTAGACTGGCGAGTCCGCCGATCTTTAGCCAGAGTCTCGGTTTTGCTTGATCGCTAGTTTCGGTGGTCATAATTATTCCTTGATAAATGGCTGGTCGGCGTATTGTAAAATGTTAGCGCCTCTTGTGACATTGTCTTCACTGAAAGCTACGATGCTGTGGGCGCAATTGTGCATTCTCGGAGGTGCCCAGAGTTGGTCCATACTACGACCTTCGACGTGACAAAGATAAGATTTTATTAGTGCCCCGTGACTCACTATTGCGACTTTCTTATTGCTCGCAGATGGCGCACGATGTGTAGCTTCAATCTCCGCCACGGCATCGATGGCACGCTGCTGTAGTTCAAAAAAGCTCTCGGCACCATTCACTTGAAACAGGTGAGGCTGCTCCCAGAAATGGCGATGAGACTCTGGTTCTCTCACTGCAAGGTCTTCATAGAGATGACCTTCCCAGGGTCCGAGAAATATTTCGCGTAGCTCATCGAGATAATTAATCTCGGTTGTCGAATCAGGGAACGCATGCTCAGCAGTCTGGCGCGTGCGCAGACTGCTGCTGCAATAAATCTTATCAAACTTTAGGTGTCCGATTCGCTGTCCGAGTTCCTTCGCCTGTTGGATGCCTAAATCTGTTAGCTGCGATTCACTTTGACCCTGAACCCGTCGCTCTTTATTCCAGTTGGTCTCTCCGTGCCGAATTAAATGAAGCTCCACACTCAATTTTCCTTATCAATTGCCTTGGTTCGCGTTCTCGAGACGGCATCCAACCAACCGTCATATTGTTTCTCTCTCCAGGCATCATCTTTGCCCGATTCGAAGCGCTGGTCTAGCTCCCACTTCGTGCTGATTTCCTCTAGTGATTCGAAGATGCCAGCCTGTAGGCCTGCAACATAGGCCGCACCCATGGCAGTTGCCTCGGTAAGTTCGGGCCTTAGTACATCAAGATTTAGTAGGTCAGATAACTTCTGCATCACATAGTCATTGTTCGCCATTCCCCCATCGACACGAAGGCTAGCTACGGTGCCACCATCCGCTTCAATCGCGACTAATAGGTCTTTGCTTTGGTAACAGACGGAAAGCAGGGCGGCAGTGACCACTTCCTTTACGCCACTGTCGCGAGTGAGCCCAAACAATGCACCTCGCGCTGTTGAGTCCCAGTAGGGCGCTCCCAGCCCGGTGAAAGCGGGCACCAGGTAGACGCTTAGGTCTTCGCTGGTTTTCTCCGCCAACGCCTCAGACTCGCTGGCTTGCTCTATGAGTTGCAAGCCGTCTCTAATCCACTGCATGGTGGCACCTGCCATGAAGATGCTGCCCTCAAGTGCGTAGCTGGTTTCGCCATTGAGGCGAAATGCAACGGTGCTAAGAAGGCGGTTTGCAGATTTGACCACCTGATTACCAGTATTCAATAAGAGAAAGCAGCCAGTGCCGTAGGTGCTCTTGGCCATGCCGGAGGAGAAGCAACACTGTCCGAATGCAGCAGCCTGTTGGTCGCCAATAATTCCCGTAATGGGTATGGAGCTTCCGAAGAACTCGGCATCACAATCGCCATATTCAGCGGCACAATCTTCAACAGTTGGTAGGAGTGAGACGGGTATATCGAAAATTTCGAGTAGTTCGTCGTCCCACTGCTGAGTATGAATATTAAAGAGCTGTGTTCTGGATGCGTTCGTGGCATCGGTGCGGTGACTGCGCCCCTTACTTAGATGCCAGAGCAGAAAACAATCGACTGTACCGAAAGCAAGCTCACCCTTTTCGGCTCGCTTTCTGGCACCCGTAACATTCTCTAGTATCCAGCGAATCTTACTCGCTGAAAAGTAAGCATCGATGAGCAGGCCCGTCTTCTGCTGAATCGTTTCTTCCAAATGTTGGGCTTTTAATTCATCGCAATAGTTGCTGGTTCGACGGTCCTGCCAAACGATCGCATTGTAGATCGGAAGGCCGGTCTCTCTGTCCCATACGATGGTGGTCTCACGTTGATTGGTTATTCCTATGCAACGAATCTGCTCAGATGTAATTGAGGCTGATTCGAGTGCGCTTTGGCAACTAGCGATAGTGCTCTGCCAAATTTCCATCGCGTCGTGCTCTACCCAGCCGTTGTCAGGAAAGTGCTGCGCGAATTCCTGCTGTCCTACGGAGAGTTTATTGCCTTGAGAGTCGAATATCAGGGCGCGGCTGCTGGTAGTGCCCTGGTCGATCGCGAGAATGCAATTGTTCATGCCAATAATCTCTTCAATACTCTCTTCAATAATATCGGACTATTCCCTTGCTTTTCAATCTCCTAAACCTTGCAAGAATCTCGTTGCATTGCTGAGATTGAGCCATAGGAAAAACAGTTCCTCATGTTACACTAACTGTCTATTTCGTGGGCAAGTTCGTAGGCCAAATTAAGCCACTCCCAAGCAAGAGTATCTGAGTCAAAAAACCTATGCATGATCTCCTCATAATCGGTGGCGGCATCAATGGAGCCGGCATCGCCGCCGATGCTGCGGGTCGCGGTTTGGATGTCGTCCTCTGCGAAAAGTCTGACCTTGCCTCGGCAACTTCTTCTCGGAGCTCTAAACTTATCCACGGCGGCTTGCGCTATCTCGAATTCTACGAATTTGGCTTGGTGCGAAAGTCATTGCAAGAGCGAGAAGTGCTCACCTCAGCGGCTGCACATGTCATTAAGCCGTTGGCCTTTCACATTCCTCAGTTGCCACATTCGCGAAGCTCATGGCTGATTCGAGCCGGGCTGTTCTTGTATGACAATTTGGCGCGGCGTAGGCGTTTCGACGGGTCGCGCTTCATCAAAATTGACCCCGAAGGGCCGCTCAATTCGGCTATCACTCGCGGCTTCGAGTACTGGGATGCGCAGGTAGATGATTCGCGGCTGGTCGTATTGAACGCCTTACAGGCGAAGCAGCGCGGAGCGCAGATACTCACTCGCACAGAATGTATGGGCATGCAGTCTCTGGATAACGGCTGGCGCGTAACTCTTCACGATCATGCTAGTAATACGGACAGTGAAGTCGACTGCAAGGCCATAGTAAATGCGACAGGGCCCTGGGTCGCTGCGCTGTCGGAGCAACTCAGCAACGAGGAGGCAGAGCATGAAATTCGCCTCGTCAAAGGTAGTCATATCGTTGTTCCGCGCATGCACCCTGGCTCACAGGCTTTTATGTTGCAACATCATGACGGTAGAGTAATTTTTGTAATTCCATGGTTGCAAGACTATACGTTGATAGGTACGACAGAAGCTGAACACAAGGGAAGTCTGGACCGTGTAGAAATCTCTAAAGAGGAGATCAGCTATCTACTTTCGATAGTGAATCTATACTTCAAGAAATCGATCTTGCACTCGGATGTTGTGCACAGTTTCGCAGGCGTGAGACCACTCATAGACGATGAAGAAGTAAACGCGAGTAAGGTATCGCGAGATTACAAATTGGAGCTAGAATCGGATCCGCACCCACTACTCTCGGTCTATGGTGGGAAGGTGACTACCTATAGAGTCCTCGCGGAAGATGTGTTGAGTAAATTAAAGGAGGCGTTGCCGACTATGGGTCCGGCGTGGACTAAGGATGCAAAACTACCGGGGGGCGACTTCGATCTTCCGGAGCATCTTTTTCAAAAAATAGTCTCGAAGTATGCCTGGCTGGGCCCAGACCTGATCAACCGCTGGTTGAATAGTTACGGCACTCTCAGCTTCGATATTCTCGGTGATGCTACTGGTATTGGCGAGTTAGGTGTGAAATTTGGTCATAACCTCTATCAGAGAGAAGTAGACTATCTCTGTACAGAAGAATGGGCGAAATCGGCAGACGATATTCTCTGGCGACGCAGCAAGCTGGGCCTGAAGTTTTCGCGTGCGGAAAGTACTTCACTCGCTAACTACATAGAGCAGTCTTTACCTGCAAACTAGTATTCCATCCACATTATATTGGCGGGTTCAGTGAGTTTGCCCGCGTTCATGCCAAGGCATGCCTTGCTGGCAAACATCGGGATAACGCTGATCCCGCCAATATGATACGGATGGAGTGCTAACTTATGGAAATTCTGAATGCTTGAGCTGCGAAACATTACACGTCATCAGGGGGAGGAGGTCTTCCTTGATGATATTTCTCTGTCCATGCAGCGCGGTGAATTGAATATTCTTCTCGGCCCCACGCTCTCCGGCAAGACATCTCTGATGCGCATCATGGCCGGACTAGACAAGCCCGATAGTGGTGAGCTGCTGTTCGATGGTGTATCGGTATTAGGCATGGCTGTGCAGAAACGCAACGTGGCTATGGTCTACCAACAATTCATCAACTATCCCTCGCTGACGGTGTTTGAGAATATTGCCTCACCGCTTCGGGTGGCTCGAGTTGAAAAGAGTCAGATATACAGACAAGTCGCCGAAGTAGCCGAGTTGCTGCAGTTGACGGAGATGCTCGATCGCACGCCTGATACTCTCTCCGGCGGGCAACAACAGAGAGTCGCGTTAGCGCGAGCGCTTATTAAGAAGGCCGATTTGGTGTTGTTGGATGAGCCGTTGGCGAATTTAGATTATAAATTACGCGAGGAGCTCCGCGCTGAACTGCCGACCTTATTCGCGGCGATGGGTGCTGTCTTGGTCTATGCGACTACCGAGCCTACAGAGGCCCTCGTACTCGGCGGCAATACGGTATGTCTGCACGAGGGTAGAGTTGAGCAGTTCAGTCCGACTTTGGACCTGTACCGAACGCCTGCCAGCCTGCGCTCGGCGAAGATTTTTTCAGACCCGCCACTGAATAGTGCAAAGGTGGAATGTGTTGCAGGGCAGTTAGCGTTTACTAGTAGTCAGCAACAACTCGGAATCCACATCGAGCAGATACCGGATGGAAACTACACCTTGGCGGTGCGGCCGCATCATCTTAGTAGCGAAAGAGAGGCCTTCGATGACATAGAGGTTAAAGGGAGTGTGTCCGTCACAGAATTGACTGGCTCTGAGACGTTTGTACACTTTTTTATGGAAGACAATCCCTGGGTCGCGCTTCTCCACGACGTGCAGGATTTTGCGGTAGCGAGTACGGTAAAATTTTATCTAAAACCACAGAATTTATTCCTGTTCGACAGCGATGACGCGCTTGTTGAATGGCAGCCGACAATAAAAAGCTAGACACGCAATGGCATCTATACAACTACAATCATTGGCACATCGGTATCCCTTGGCTCCTGACTACGCACTGTGTAGCATGCAGCAGAGCTGGAGTGACGGCGGCGCCTACGCCTTGCTCGGTCCATCTGGTTGCGGCAAGACGACGCTACTGAATATCATCTCGGGCTTGCTCAGACCGTCCGAAGGGAGAGTGCTCTTCAACGACATCGATGTGACAGACCTGACAACGGAGCAGCGCAATATCGCGCAAGTATTTCAGTTTCCCGTTGTCTACGACACGATGACAGTCGCCGAGAATCTGGCATTTCCTTTGCGCAATAGGGGTGTCGCCAAGAATGAGATTGAAAAGCGAGTAGCGGATGCACTTCAGATGCTCGACCTAGAGGAGCGAGCGAACGATCGAGCGCGCTCGCTGACCGCAGATGATAAGCAGAAAATATCGCTAGGCCGAGGACTGGTTAGAACCGACGTGCAAGCGATTCTCTTTGACGAGCCGTTGACCGTTATCGATCCGCATCTGAAATGGCAATTACGTACAGAGCTAAAGAAGATTCACCAGCGCTTTCAACATACGATGATCTATGTGACGCATGATCAAACCGAAGCGCTCACATTCGCCGATCAGGTGATCGTTATGTACGAGGGGGCGGTCGTGCAGATAGGGACACCTCAGCAACTCTTCGAGACGCCGGAACACACATTCGTTGGCAAATTCATTGGCTCGCCGGGTATGAACGTGTTGCCCTGCGAGATCGATGGAAACGAAGCGGTATTCGCAGGGAAGAGAATTCCCCTAGACAGGACGATCGATAACCCTACCGCCCGCTTCGAGTTGGGTATTCGTCCCGAGCATATAAAATTATCTACTGGCGATGGGATGCCACTCACCGTAACCGCGCTGGAAGACGTGGGTAGACACGTTATTGTTCGCGGCGAGATAGCGGGCACTCAGGTGAGCGCTTTGGTTAAAGACGGCGTAGCGATACCAGAGAATCCCTATGTATCCTTCGATTCGGCACACATCAATCTCTATGCAGACGACTATAGAGTCGGCAGTGGCGGAGGAGGCTGAGCGAGATGAGTATCCAAAAGGTTCAGAACAACAAAGCTTGGTTTATGGTAATGCCTGTGCTGATCTTAGTTGCCATCAGCGCGATTATCCCGCTCATGACCGTGGTTAACTACTCAGTGCAGGATAGTTTTGGAAACAATGAATTTTTCTGGGTCGGCACAGAATGGTTTCAGGAGGTGCTCGCCTCAGAGAGATTTCATAACGCCTTATTAAGAACGCTATTATTTTCAGGTCTGATTCTCGCCATTGAAATTCCTTTGGGTATATTGATTGCGCTGGCGATGCCGAAACGTGGTTGGGGCGTGTCTGTATGCCTCGTACTAATGGCACTGCCACTGCTGATCCCCTGGAACGTGGTCGGCACCATATGGCAGGTGTTTGGAAGAGTTGATATCGGCCTGCTGGGCCACGGGCTTGCCAGTCTCGGCATCGACTACAACTACGCGCAAGATAATTTGGATGCATGGCTGACGCTGATACTCATGGATGTCTGGCACTGGACCTCATTGGTCGTGTTGCTCTGCTATTCGGGACTCGTAGCCATACCCGAAGTTTACTATCAGGCAGCGCGGATCGATGGCGCCTCACGCTGGGCGGTATTTCGCTTCATACAGCTGCCGAAGATAAAGCGCGTGTTGCTGATCGCAGTTCTGCTGCGCTTCATGGATTCCTTCATGATCTACACCGAGCCGTTTGTGGTGACAGGAGGAGGGCCGGGTAATGTCACGACCTTCCTCTCTATCGATCTCGTGCAGATGGCGCTGGGTCAATTCGATCTTGGGCCTGCGGCGGCCATGTCGCTTATCTACTTCCTGATCATCCTTTTGGTTTGCTGGGTTTTCTACACGGTGATGACGAGTTTCGACAATGACGAGCAGTCCAATAGCGGAGGTGCGCAATAATGGCGATCTCGGCGAATAGTATGCTCAAGATTAAGCGCACTGGTATTACCACTTATATAGTCTTCTTGATGCTGCCTCTGTATTGGTTGTTGAACATGAGCTTCAAGACTAATCAGGAGATCCTGTCCACGTTTACTCTATGGCCGCAGGAATTCACGCTAGACAACTACATTACAATTTTTACCGATCCGTCTTGGTACAACGGTTACATCAATTCGCTTACCTATGTAGTGATGAACATGGTTATCGCCATTAGTGTCGCGCTGCCTGCTGCCTATGCTTTCTCGCGCTATAAATTTTTGGGGGACAAGCACCTCTTCTTCTGGCTGCTTACCAATCGTATGGCGCCGCCGGCTGTCTTCGTCCTGCCATTCTTTCAGTTGTACTCGGCCTTCGGCTTGATCGATACACATATAGCCGTGGCACTCGCTCACTGTCTGTTCAATGTGCCGCTTGCGGTTTGGATACTTGAGGGGTTCATGTCTGGTGTGCCGAAAGAGATAGACGAGACTGCCTACATCGATGGCTATTCGTTCCCGCGTTTCTTCGTCAAGATATTCACTCCACTTATCGGTTCGGGAATCGGTGTCGCCGCGTTCTTCTGTTTCATGTTTTCCTGGGTCGAGCTTCTTATAGCACGCACGCTAACCGTCACTGATGCGAAACCTATTAGTGCTGTCATGACTCGCACTGTTTCTGCCTCCGGTCTTGACTGGGGGGTTCTCGCAGCTGCGGGTATTCTCACAATCATCCCTGGTGCCTTAGTTATCTACTTTGTTAGGAATCATATTGCTAAGGGTTTCGCGTTGGGGCGTGTGTAGGTCAGATTCGCTGCTCTTTTCCCGCACACAGCAATGGCGTAATTCCCCCTGAACGAGCCTTCGGCTCTGATTGTTCTGGTGGAATCACCCCATCCCTGCGTGCTCACCTCCCTGAAAAGCGCTAGTTCCTCAATAAAAACCCCAGTTCCAGACTATTCAAGTTGGGCTGTAGGGTGCTAACAGCGAACAATTAGAGCCGAAGGCTCGTGAGTGGTTAGTACGCTGCAGGCCAACTGCCGCACCAGAAAGATGCTTATCCTGAAGCCTGCCAATGACTAATGCGATTCGAAGAATATTGGTATAGTCTTGGCTCTATCAGCAAAACAATAAATCCAACGGTAGCACCCTGGAGCTCGAATTTTTATGAAGCCGATTCGCCTAGTTTCCCTAGTCCTATTCATCGCTGTGAGTTTCCTTAGTGTCGAGCTAACCGCACAGACACGTTTCTATCCCGCTGCGCGTAGCGGTGGAAACTACATGCATAATTTCTATTTTCCGCCTTCGCCGAGTGCAACACCCTGGGCGCCAGACTGGTCACCCGATGGAGAGTGGATAGCGGTAGCGATGCAGGGAAGTATCTGGAAAGTTGACCCCCAATCAGGTGGAGCCTATGAGCTAACGTACAACGATGCATATCACTCTTCGCCGGATTGGTCGCCTGACGGGAAATGGATAATCTATACGGCTGACTATGAGCACCAACGCATTCAACTCGAAATTCTAAACCTTGATACGGGTGAGTCTCTTAAGCTAACCGACGACCAGGCTATCTATACAGACCCTGTCTTTTCACCCGACGGTAGTAAAGTTGCCTATGTATCCACCAATCCCAGTGGCTACTTCAATGTGTACGTTAGGGCGATCTCGGACGGGCAATGGGTAGGCGAGCCGATAGCCGTTAGTCGTGACAATGAATACGGCAGTAATAGACTCTATTTCGGTAGCGGCGACATGCACATAACGCCTGCGTGGTTACCCGATGGCAATGAATTGCTTATTGTATCGAATAGAAATGTGCCGCTAGGGTCGGGCAATGTGTTGCGTGTACCAGCAGTAGAAGATGGAATCCTGCGGGCCACTACGGTCCTCGCTGAACAGACTCTGTACCGTACGCGACCGGATGTGTCGATCGATGGTCGCCGTTTCGTCTATACCTCTACCAGCGGCTCTGCCGACCAATTCAATAATCTCTATGTGCAGCCAACCCAAGGAGGCGAGCCTTACAAGATGACATTCTTCCAGCACGATGCATTTCATCCGCGTTGGTCGCCAGATGGGGAGTGGATTGCCTTTATTTCTAATGAGGGCGGGCTGCCTCAGCTACAGCTACTCGAGACGTATGGCGGAAAACTAATTCGTGTTGCAATGAGTGAACTGCATTTCAAGCGTCCTATGGGATACTTGAAAGTTCGAGTCGTAGATAGTAGCGGCGACGCCACGCACAATCGAGTTCATCTGCAGGCCTCCGATGGTAAGTTCTACGCGCCGAACGATGCGTATGCTCGTGCCGGTACGCGAGGCGATCAGATATTTCACAACGCCGGCGAGTTTGAGCTAACACTTCCCATTGGTGAAGCCTCGTTAAATATTGTAAAAGGTTTCGAGTATCTTCCGCAGAGTATTGAGGTGGAAGTCGAAGAGGGGGAGGTCGCTCAGCTGACTGTTGAGTTGCAACAGATGACCGACATGGGAGCGAAGGGTTGGTATAGCGCCTCTACTCATGTGCATGCGAACTACGGTGGCAATCTGCACAACACCCTAGAGAACTTGATGATGATGTCGCGCTCTGAGGATCAGGACCTGGTGCTCGAGCAGGTAGCGAATAAGGACAATCGCATCCTCGACTATCAATTTTTCGTGCCCGGCGGTGGGCAGCACCCTATCTCAGAGAAAGATCAGATCGTTGTGGTGGGTCAGGAGTATAGACCACCATTCTATGGCCATGTGTTCATGTTTGGCATGCGCGAGCATCTAATCTCACCGTTTGTTACCGGCTATGAGGGTACTGCTGTTGAGAGCCTATACCCGAGTAACACCGACATGCTCCGCAAGGCGCAGGCGCAGGGTGCGATTACGGGCTATGTGCATCCTTACTTGGGAGAGGAAGACCCTCTTCAAGGCAATCTAGGCGGCGGCAAGGGATTCATGGTGGATGCGGCCTTGGGCACTGCCGACGCATTGGAATGGTCGGACTCCGCGACATCGGGCTTCTACCCGCTGTACGCGGTCTGGAATAACGGTCTGCGAGTAACGGCAACGGGGGGTGAAGACTCGATATCCTCACTGCATCGTAGCAAGCTAATTGGTTCTTATCGCACCTATGTCTATACCGGAAATCTCGGACTCGATATGAATGCCTGGTTTACCGGTTTGAAGCGGGGCCGCGCCTTCGTTAGCTCTGGCCCGCTGCTGGAGATGCAAGTTGGTATGGCATTGCCCGGGGACACAGTTCAACTACCCGCAAGTGGCGGTGAGGTGACAATTTCCGGGCGCCTGCGTTCTATCACTGAGCTTGAAGAGGTAGCGCTCGTCTGTAATGGCGAACTCGTTCAGGCTTTTCCGCTACGTAGAAATAGAAATAGCTTGGATATTTCCTTCGAGCATTCAATCGAACGCAGTGGATGGTGCCACTTGCGGACGGAAGGGGAAAGGGATCAGCGTTTTCCATTAGACGTCGGTTATGCGCAGGCATTTACCAATCCAATTTGGTTTCAGGTAGGCGATCAGCCGATTCGAAACCCGCAATCGGTTGACTATGCGATCCGTTGGATCGATAAACTGCAAGTACTCGCCGATGCATGGCCAGGATGGCGGTCAGAGACTGAGAAGGCTCACGTCTTCGCCCAGTTTGAGGAAGCTCGTGAGGTCTATAGGAGCAAACTCAACTAGCGGCTGGCGACTGGTTTTGCGACATCAATGGTTCCGGCTTGTAGCCAGGCTACTTTGGCGCAGCTGATCGATGGGTTGGGAGTCATTGGGGTGGCATATAAACAATTGGGGTAAGAGTAAAATTTTGCTAAGCTCAGACCTCTCAAAATACCCATAAAACCACAGTTAAGTAGGTATCAATGGATCTCTCTTGGATGGCTTGGACACAGCCTACGGCAATATTCTTCGCGGTGATCGCCGCGCTGCTCCTCACTATGTCGGTCTGGGAATATTTTAGTCCGGGCGGTGGTCCGCGCCTCGGTATTCTTCGCTTCGAAACCACCCGTGGAGACAGGCTATTCGTCTCTCTGCTTGGCAGTGCATTTATCTGCATGGCCTGGTTGGCCCTAGTAGGTCTGAACCTTTGGTGGGGTCTTGCTGTATGCGTGGTCTATGCTTTGTTGGTTTTTCTGTTCGTCTAGAGAAGAAGATTTTGTAGTACGCCGCGCAGCAAGTCGTGGATGAAATTAATAGAAGGGGTTTTGCATGATTGCTCGTCAACTAAGGTTTCCAAAAATAAGGTTTCCAAAAACGCTGCTGAGCTGTGTGGTATTTGTATCAACGGTAGTGACAAGCTCGGCTGATGTTGAAGATGCCGAGAGGTGGCTTCCTGAGTTTCAGCCCTCCACACTCGACGCTGAACAACAGCTTGCAGAGATGCAGTGGTTTATCGACGCGGCACGGCCTTTCGCCGGAATGGAAATCAAGGTGGTTTCAGAGACCATTACGACCCATGAATATGAGGCGCAGGTGTTGGCGCAGGCGTTCACCGAGATCACTGGCATTCACGTAACTCACGATCTGATAGGCGAGGGCGACGTAGTAGAAAAGCTGCAGACGCAGATGCAATCGGGTGAAAATATCTACGATGCCTACGTGAATGACTCAGACTTGATAGGTACCCACTTCCGCTACCAGCAAGTGCGTAATCTGAGCGACTGGATGGCGGGCGAGGCAAGCGATGTCACGTCGCCCACATTAGATCTGGAAGATTTTATCGGCATCTCCTTTACCACCGGGCCAGATGGAAAGATCTATCAATTACCGGATCAGCAATTCGCCAACCTCTACTGGTTTCGCTATGACTGGTTCACAGATCCCGATCTAATGCAGCAGTTCAGTGATAAGTATGGCTATGAGTTAGGTGTTCCAGTGAACTGGTCTGCCTACGAGGACATCGCCGAATTCTTTAGTAACGATGTCGGCGAGATCGATGGGAAGACAGTCTATGGACACATGGACTACGGCAAGAAAGATCCGTCTCTGGGTTGGCGTTTCACCGATGCCTGGCTGTCGATGGCTGGTGCCGGAGACAAGGGTATCCCTAACGGTCTTCCTGTGGATGAATGGGGTCTTAGGGTTGATGGCTGTCGACCCGTGGGCTCGACTGTTGAGCGCGGCGGTGCGACTGACGGACCAGCAGCGGTGTATTCGGTTACTAAATACGTAGATTGGCTGCAGCGCTACGCACCACCAGAGGCTGCGGGCATGGTATTCAGTGAGGCGGGCGCGGTTCCTGCACAGGGGAATATAGCTCAGCAAATTTTTTGGTATACAACATTTACTGCAGACATGGTTCTGCCGGGGCTGCCGGTAATGAATGACGACGGCACGCCTAAGTGGCGTATGGCGCCTTCGCCCCATGGAGCGTATTGGGAGGAAGGACAGAAGCTGGGCTATCAAGATACCGGTGCCTGGACCCTGATGAAGTCGACGCCGGTGGACAGAGCGAAGGCGGCATGGCTGTATGCCCAGTTCGTTACCTCGAAGACAGTCTCTCTAAAGAAGAGCCATGTAGGACTCACCATCATTCGAGATTCGGATATCCGTCATGAGAGTTTCAGTGAGCGCTCGGTGGAGCTCGGTGGATTGGTAGAATTTTATCGCTCACCTGCCCGTGTGCAGTGGACACCTACCGGTACCAATGTGCCGGACTATCCGCGACTCGCGCAGCTTTGGTGGCAGAATATTGGTGATGCTTCTTCTGGAGCCAAGACGCCCCAAGAAGCAATGACGACGCTCGCCGTGGCCCAAGAACGCTTGATGCAGAGACTCGAACGAGCTGGCGTATTGGGTGAGTGTGGACCGCGGTTGAATGAGCCGCAGAGCCGGGAGTATTGGCTGAGCCAGCCCGGCGCGCCCAAGCCCAAGTTGGACAACGAGAAGCCGCAAGGCATTACCATCGACTATGATGAGCTAGTTAGTTCTTGGCAATAAGTTTTTCTTTGCAGGGTAACTATAGTATTTATTACAACTACTGGAGCATGCTATGCACCGTAACATTTGGAAACTAATTCGTGTCGCCACTGCGCTGCTTCTATTTTCTGGGCAGGCGGTCGCGCAAGTACCAACGGCTACTATCTCCGGTCCGATTCCTGCGGACAAAGCAGGCAGCGGGACTCTTAATACTATTTACAGTGCGAGCGCGATCGAGCTCGAGAGTGTTGGCTATGTAGAGGAAGAGTATTTCATACAAGGCCGAGCGAACCGTTACAACAATCCTGAGTTAGAGAATGCCTCGATAGTCGATAGCGATCATCGTTACAAGACGCGTCTCATCGTGCGTCGACCGGTCGCCTCTGCATTCAATGGCATCGTCATCGTGGAATGGATCAACGTAACTGGGGGTCCGGATAAAGATATCGATTGGTGGCAGTCGGGTAGCCATTTTATCCGTAATGGCTATGCCTACGTGGTGGTTTCGGCTCAACAAATGGGCATAGATACCATGAAGCAATGGAGCGAGGCACGATACGGGTCACTCGATGTCACTCACGATGGCATGGCGACTCGTGACGAGCTTTCTTACGATATATTTTCGGCTGTTGGAAAGGCGATCAATAGAGTTGGCGAGTCATCAGCTAGCGGCGAAGTGGATATTCTGGATGGCCTCAAGGCCGAACAGATCATCGCCACGGGACATTCTCAGTCTGCAAGTCGCCTCGCAACCTATCTCAACAACGTGCATCCACTGGAGCCAGTCTACGACGGCGTGATGGTGCATGGCGGAGGAGGCCGGATTAGAGACGATCAGCCGGTAAAGATTTTTAAGATCATGGCAGAGACAGACATGTTGCGTCGCGCGGCGACTCCACAGCCCGATACAGACACGTTTCGCCAGTGGGAAGTAGCAGGTAGTTCCCATGTGGATATTCCTTTCGAGATCGAATACGGCAAAGTTAGAAACCTGCGCGAGAGTCTATCGATAGAAAATGTACAGCCACGTGATCAGGGCTGCGACTTGCCAGCCTATAGTCGCGTGCCTTTTCGTGACGTGATGAATGCCGCGTTCGAGCATTTGGTCGTATGGATTCGTGATGGCATAGCGCCACCCTCAGCCGAACCGTTGAAGCTTGCGCGCATGATGCCCGAGGTGGAATTCGCCCGTGATGAGCACGGCAATGTGCTGGGTGGAATTCGTCTCGCGGAGCACGCTGTCGCTACGGCGAAGAATACAGGTATGAATAACGGTAGCAATCGCTTCTGTTTTCTCTATGGATCGCACCAGCCCTTCGATCAAGCCACCCTGGATACGCTCTATCCTAACCACGATTCCTATGTAGATGCAGTCAGAGAAGTGGTCGAGCAGAATGTCGCAGATGGATATATCTTGCCGCTAGCGGCACAGCAGACGATTCGCGAAGCGCAGGAGTCAGACACGGGTCGCTAGTCATACATGGTAATAGAATTATCAGTATAGATTGATGTGCTAATTTATCAATGAGTTGCGTTTTGGTCGCTGTTGTTTGTTCGGGCTTTTGGTCCTTTTCAAGACCGTCTATTCAAAATTTTCACCTAGCATCACATCGACTTCTCATTTATTGCTGTCTCTAATTACTCTCAGCCTGAAGCCAAAAACAATGTTTCTGCAATTTATTCCTTGGAAGGTAATTCCTTGATATAGAGATCCTGTTTTGAATAAGGGATTTCCACGTTGTTGTCTCTGAACTGGTGATAGATTTCAGTGTTGAGTATGTCCACCACTCTCCCTCGTAACATGGGCTTCTCAATCCAGACTAGTAGCTCAAAATCAAGGCTTGATGCGCCAAACACCCTGAAGCGCACCCTAGGCTCAGGGTCGACGCAAACAGTCTCTTCTGCAATGGCGATATTGACTAGAATGCTTCTAACAAGATCGATGTCGCTGCCGTAAGCAACACCAATGGCTATTGCGCAACGAAACTTCTCGTGAGGGCCCCCAGATTCGTTGATAATTTTGGTATTTCCCATGACAGAGTTAGGAATGGTAATTTCTACGTCTCCGCGGGTTAGCATGCGAGTGGAGCGAATACCGATATGGGTGATTTCACCTCTCTCCATGGTATCCAGAACAACATAATCCCCAATTTTATACGGGGCGTCTGCCATGATGAAGACGCCAGAGAATAGATTGGCAAGTGTGTCTTTAGCAGCGAAGCCGACGGCGATGCCAACAATGCCCGCAGATGCCAGCCAGGCAGTCATATCTATATGCCATGCGGAGAAAATAAAATAAACCGCCATAACCACAATGAATATGTTAATCAGATTCAAGAACAGAGGCAGCGTTTGATGGTGAACAGCCTTAACTCTGTTCTCATTTCTAGCTATAGCAGTTAGCATGATTCGATTGCTTTTCAGCAGGAACATCACCCAGACTACAATCGCAAAAGTTTGAATTGTTGAAAAAGAAATTCCGAGATAAGGCTCCGGTGGTGCGAGAATTAATACAGAGCCAGAAAGCCCCACCAACAAAATGCTATTGAATAGGGGGCCTTGTAACAGGTTGAATAGATGATCATCAACTACGAGGTTGGTCTTGGATGCCAGCTTCTTCAAATTAGTAATGATTACGTTATTAAAAACCCACCCAGCAGCTATGCCTAGAATGAGAGGAATCAATGCTTGTAGATAAACGTTTTCGCCCACCAGCGATAGCAGCGGCGCGAGCAAGGTAGCAGCTTCTTCGTTCATTCTTTTCGGCCCTTTTTGTTGTGCGTAGACTGTCTCACTAGATTGTCGCTAGGTGGTATCTTACTGATTAGTATCAGTTGAATCAAAGGGGTCAGATACGAGAGTAATTTGATCTGAAGTGAAAGAGGTCTATGTGTGCTATAGACCAATCGATTGGGCATGCCCGATACTACTGAATTCTTATCCTCACCCCGTATCTCTTAGGAAAAGGGGATGGATTTATTTTCTAGAATAGAAATGGCGGCTCGGGATGGAAGAGTTCAAACAGGCCTTGGCCTTTTTGTCTGCTCTAGCTTCACGCTTTCGCACTCGTAGCAAGCTGCCTGCGCAGTTATTCGAACCATCGGCACGAGGACTTTCAGTCCTCTACTGAACCGCAATGTGGAAAACCTCGCTCAACCGAAAACGGAATCCCATGCCCTTCTATTTTTATAGACTAGTAATGCTACAAAATTTGGGAAAGTTACTTACTGACTTGTGCTGCGAGTACCTTGAGTCGTTCCGACCACTGCTGCTTTATTTCATCAGCATAGAGTTCTAGGGATTGATCAATCTGCATCGATAGTCTGAGTTTCGTTTTTCCATCCTGCGTATCGAGGCTCAAGTTGATCTTGCTCTTGTGAGCGTTCTTCTTCGCAGCCTCTCGCCAGCTAAAGCTCAATCGTTTCGGTCTATCTATTTTTAAGTATTCGCCATCGTGCAAGAACTCCTTGCCATTGCGCTTGATGTGAAAACTATAGGTTCCTCCGGGGCGAACTTCATTCTGTAGGTCGACTACTTTCTCGTTACCAATATGACCGCCGAACATCCAGCTACCCACGAAGGTGGGTATCAACCAGCGATCGAATATTTTCTCCGCTGGCGCGGCGAGAGTTCTGCTTAAGGAAACACTAAACGTCTTGAACTTCGTCGTAGGCTTGGCGCCTGCATCGTTATCGTCCTCAAACATGGAAAGTTGGTCGGCGCTCATTGGCTCGCTACAAGTTAGGGTTGGGTGGCATGAGATGTGCAGGCAGTGCCTGTCGACGCGAAGCTGTCTTCTGTCCATAGTTTGTTGCCAGATAATCGAGGATCGAGCCTTCGAGTTCAGCACCGAGTTCGCCCAGGCCCTGTGAGTCCTGCATCCATTCGATGCGACTCTTCCAGACTTCTCTACTGCCCGAATTCTGCACGATGATCTGACTGGAGTGACACTCGGTGCAATTGTCGCGTACTAACTGCCAGCCTTCTTCTTGAATCAATTCGCCTGACGCAGTACTTTCCTGTGCAGCCGAGCCCGCAGTCGTAAAAATCAGCGGCAGTGACAGCGTGATTAACGTTAGCCAGATTGTCTTCATTCTATTCGTCATGATTTCTACTTCCAATATCGCCAGCCGATGAGCCTGGATTAGACGACCTGCACGCCCACCCTATGACAGGCATTGTTCAGATAGCCGCGAGGATTCCAACCGGGTACAACCATGGGCTGTGAGCGGCCCCCTACATCCATCGCTCGCGCCCACACCTCGTAGTAGCCTGGTTCAGGAAACTGCACCCACGTATCCCAGTTCTGCCATGCCAGCCTATTTGCGGCGCCAGCCAGTGCCGACGGCAGCCAGGTGGCGCCGAAGTCGATGGAGATGAAGACGCCGGCTACTTGACTGTCGCCTGCCCAGGCATGACCGCGGACGGTCATTCGCTCGCGTATGTCTTGCGTTATGCCCGACTCGGGAAAAGTAATGAGCGACTTGACCGGCATCGATTCGATGACGCGCATGTCTTCATTCGGCACACGCGTCCCGGGTGCAACGGGTGCGGCCGGGACCGAATATGAAGGTGGAGACATTTTTTCGCCATCGTGGACCTGATTGCGGATATCGATGCGATTTAACCACTTACCGGAGACTGATGCAGGCCATCCTGCACAGACGAGGCGTAACGGATATCCATTTTGTAGGGGTAGATCCTCGTCGTTCATTGCCCAAGCGATGAGTGACTCTCGCTCTAACGCCTTTTCGATGGGTACGCCGCGAGATATCGGATCGCGATCGGGATCGCCACTTAGATGCGTGTCGGCGCCGTAGTAGCCGATATATTCCGCATCGGCGAGCACGCCGCAGTAATTAAGCACGTCGCGCAGTCTCACGCCGGTGAAAGTGGGGCAGCCGATAGCACCGGTAGTCCACTGGTTGCCACTTGCACCTGGCACAAATTCACTGCGGCCGTTACCGCCGCACTCCAGTTGAAGTTGCAAAGTAACGGATTCGAAACGTTCTCTAAGCTCGGCGATGGTGAATGTCACGGAGCGTTCGGCTGATTCGCCGCCAATCACTAGTTGCCAGGTATCGGGATCGATATCTTCCGGCGCTATACCGTTATTGCGAACGAACATGCGATTGTTCGGTGTGACATCATCATCGAGTAAGTGAGCAGGAGTCTCGGCGTTGATAGGTCGATCGTTGAGCACGATGAGGCCGTCTTTTCCCGGTATCTGCAGCGGGGAGCTTTCAGCAGCGAAGGCCGCTGGAATTAGACCAGCAGGCATGAAGCGTGAGAAGGGTATGGTCATGCCGAGTGCGGTGGTCATGGCAACGAGACCGCTTTTCTTCAGGAAGCCGCGTCGCGTCAGCGGATCACTCTCGCGGCCCCATACTATTCGGTCCGCCGCGATGGGGTCCTTGCTGTAGAGTTCATGTATTCCCTGTTCTTGCTTTTTACTCATAAGAGATCTCTTCTGTTGTTCGCCAGCAATTAATTTGTTTGCTGGGCTTCGTCTAGTCGTGCACCGGCAAGCACTCCCGGGAGTGAATAGTTGCCCTCATGGCAGGCATACTCGTAAAGGATATCGTCAGTCAGGTTCATTGGCATCTCGGCGGAGAAAGGCTGCACGAAGGTGTCTGGGTCTTGTGCCGTGAAACTGTAGTTCATAACAGTGTCTGATACTCGCGTGAATCGTTCGGTGATGCGAAAATTTTCCGTCGAGTTTCGAAATTTCTGGCTAGGATTTAATCTGCTAGTTTCCACGACTAGCGTATCTCCCTCCCAACGACCAACCGAGTCTCCCATCCAAGGGCGAAATGCGTCGGGCAGGGGGTCGGCATCGATGCGAATAATGCGCGCGTCATGAACCATCTCAACTAGAATCATCACATAGCCCGGTGACTGCACGATCTGATAGTGATTGTTATAGAGAATAGGCAGCATCGGCGGTCCACTGCTAGAGCCGAATGACATTAGACAGCGTTCGGCTAGGGGACGACTCTCTGGCCCCGCAAATGGGCCGCGCACTTCGCGTAGCTCGGCGGCAACGCGTAGTCGTTCTTCCGCCTCCGGTGTGTAAGCAGGCATGCGACCATTGGGTGGGTCTATTAGCAGCGAGCTGCGATATTCTCCGTTATAGCGCGCGACTCGAGTGCCGTCGTCAAACCAGAAATTGTTGTAGCTATCCGCGAGCTCGATGCGGTCCTTCGCCGGCGGTATGCGATCAGGGTCGCTAGGCAGGTCCTGCTCTGCAGTGTAGTCGGCGACGCCTTGCTCCAGCAGCATGGCTTCTTCGCGGTTCAATATCAGCTTGTCGCCAAACTCTTCCGGGCGAGTGAAAGGGGTTATCGTGTTGCTAGTCCACATACCCTGAAGGTCTGGTGCGCCGTCTACCGTCCTCGGCGCCGCGTAGTCAGAGTCCTGAGCGTTAGCAGTAAGTGGAACTAGCAAAGTTAGGGAGATTGCCGCTGTAGCAGTCAGCTGCAACATTCGATGCTGCCTAGCTGGGGCATTCAGAGAAGCCGAATTAGATGTAGATTTCATTTTTATTGTTTTCTCTTATTGCTATTTACTAGGGCCCAATTAGAGGGTGTATGCAACTAGGCTGTGGCAAAAAGTTTCTGTAATGCGTCGCTGAGGTTACCAAAAATGCCCAATCAACTCCATGTGATTCATAGCATTTCCCAGCTCTATTGCTGTTGCGATTTGCTGCCGGGATTGGCTTCTGAGAATGGTATTTGGAAATTGGTCTTGAGAATCACAACGGTTTGCTAAGCTTCAACAGGAATCGATCGGTGCTGCGGTTGAGCCGCGGATCGAATATGCTGCGGCTATGGTCGTCCGTGGAAACCCGTAAAACTTCGCTGGCCTCAACCTCGAAACCGGCCTGTCGGGCCAACTCCACGGCCTGCTGAATTTGCATACGGTGCAGGTCTCGATTGTCTCTACCCGCAACACCGACATGGTCGGTAATGCCGAGTACGCCTCCGGGTTTCAGCAAGAGTCTAAGTTGCAGAAGCATCTGCAGTGCGCGCTCTGGGTTGGGGTTGTAATAGTCGTGCAGTGTCTGCGCTACGATCACGAGGTCCACAGAATTCTCTGCTAGGTCGATATCCTTGAGAGGTCTTACTATTTGGACGACGTTGCGCAAATCACCTCGCTCTATCTTGGCAGTTAGCGCCTCACCCTGGGTGATATTCTGACGATCTTCCACGAAGCGCAAACCGCGTTCCGTGTTCTGCGCATATACCGTTCCGTTCTCGCCTACGGCTTTGGAGAGGATGAAGGTGTAGTAGCCTCCGGCTGCATACAGGTCCAATACCGTCATGCCTGCTTGGATACCAAGAAATTCAAGAACTTGAACTGGCTTTCTTGCGCCGTCTCTCGCGAAGTCGGTAACCTCTCTATCGGGCCCCGATAAGGCCACTTCGAGTGCTCGTGTATCGAGATCCTGACCTAGGCAAGCCGAAACAAACAGCATCGGTAAGAAGGCTGCGGAATAGGTGAGCGATGAGTTCAATGAAAGAGGAGAGCGTATTCTCTTCATGCTGAGATCCTAGGAGTTATCACCGTGGGTCGTTGCAAATACAAAGAATAACAGATTGAGCGAATGCCTCACTTGTTTTCAAGCCAAACAGGGCCACGCCGAGCTCGATCCGACCCGCAGTAATTTGGCAGGGTGCTACAATGAAAAACCCACTCCGGCTAAAGGCTTGATTCAATTCCTAGCCAATTGATTAAAGAGAGCGCGAAATGCTAAGCAAGCTAATGATTCGAAACCTATCAGTGCTAACTTTACTCTGCGTGAGCAGCGCAACTCCACCTGCGTTAGCTCAGTCCGAATCGAGACCACGTGCCCGTGAGGCGGGTGTTGTGGTGGGTGTATTCCAGACCGGCGAATTGAACGCGATCACCGATGTTGAAGGTGTGCGAGTGGGGCATACAACTGTTATTGAAGGTGATGATATTCGCACCGGCGTAACCGCTATCATCCCCGCGCCAGGAAATCTCTATACCCATCCTATTCCCGCCTGGATTCATACGGGAAACGGCTATGGGAAAATGGTCGGTGAGACCCAGGTTCGCGAATTTGGCGAAATTGAAACACCGATACTATTGACCTGTACACTCTGTGTATGGAGTGCTGCGAATGCGCTTAAGGAATGGATGTACGAGCAACCCGGAATGGGTGAGCACACGCTGAATCCCATAGTAGGAGAAACCAACGACAGCCGCGTTAACAATATGTGGGCGGACCCAATCCAGAAAGACCAGGTCTATGCCGCATTGGACAACGCGAAGAGTGGTCCAGTTGCCGAGGGCAGCGTCGGCGCCGGTACCGGCACCCAGGCCTTTGGCTGGAAAGGCGGAATTGGCACAAGTTCCAGAGTCTTACCCGATGAACTAGGTGGCTATACGATAGGCGTTTTAGTGCAGACGAACTATGGAGGTGCGCTGTCAATCAATGGTGCTCCCGTTGGGCGAGAGTTAGGCAGCTATTCCTATCGCGAATTTCTCGAGCCAGTAGCGGATACAGACAAAGAAGATGGTTCGATTATGATGGTTGTAGCGACCGATGCGCCATTGAACGCACGTAGTTTGGATCGAGTCGCTAAGCGCGCACTCATGGGACTGGCTCGCACGGGCTCCTTTGCCAGCAATGGCTCTGGTGACTATGTTATTGCCTTTTCGACCAATCCCAATGTGCGTAAGCCTCGGGTGAGTGAGGTCCCGGTACCTATCGAAGTAGTAGTTAACGAGTCCATGACGCCGTTGTTTGCAGCAACTGCCGAGGCTACTGAAGAGGCAATTTATAACGCCATTTTTAAAGCCACAACGGTGAGCAGCTCCCGTGGCGAACTGCGAGCAATTCCCATCGATGATCTGATGTCTATTTTGGAAAAGTATCGATCGTTAAATTGGGATCAAACCATAGGAAGGTGAATAAGTTATTCGACTAGTTCGTGAGTGACAATTAGACGCTGATTGAGCGAGTCCGCGCGTCACGTCATCGATTATTCCAATCGCTTGGCAACGAGGAGATTGCATGCATAACGATACTCATATACTGCACCGCCAGACTCAGTCTAAGCTCCCTGTGGCGAGCTATGGCGACGGCCCCTATGTTGTAGATAGTAATGGTAAACGCTATCTGGATGCCTGTGGTGGCGCAGCAGTTTCCTGTCTCGGTTACTCCCATCCTCGAGTTACACAGGCGATAAAAGATCAGCTGGATAAGCTGGCATTTGCCCATTCTGCCTTCTTTACCTCTGAGCCTGCAGAACAGTTGGCCGATTTTCTGGTGCAGCGTGCGCCGGAAGGAATTGAACATGTCTACTTTGTGTCCGGTGGTTCCGAGGCTATCGAGTCTGCATTGAAGCTGGCACGACAGTACCATCTAGAGAAGGGGGAGCCCCAGCGGCGTACCTTTATTGCGCGTCGTCAGAGTTATCATGGGAATACCCTAGGAGCATTGGCGGTAGGCGGAAACAAGGCCAGACGAGAAGCCTATGGACCTCTGCTCATGGACATTGAGCACATCAGTCCTTGCTACCAGTACAGAAATCAGGGAGCGGATGAATCCGTCGAAGACTACGGATTGAGGGCAGCTAATGAGCTGGACTCTCGCTTACAGCAAATAGGAGCAGAAAATGTCATCGCATTTGTTGCTGAGACTGTAGGAGGTGCTACTGCCGGCGTATTGGTTCCGACTCCGGGTTACTGGAAACGAATCCGGGAAATTTGCGACAAGCATGGAATTTTACTCATTCTCGACGAGGTCATGTGTGGCATGGGACGCACCGGTAGTCTATTCGCTTGTGAACAGGAGGCGCTGCGACCCGATATCGTCGCTGTCGCGAAGGCTCTGGGGGCGGGTTATCAGCCCATAGGAGCAATGCTATGTTCACATGATATTTTTGAGGCTGTACGAACCGGTTCCGGATCATTCAAGCATGGGCACACTTATCTCTCACATTCGACCGCTTGTGCTGCAGCACTTGCCGTTCAGGAAAGCATCGAAGAAGAAAATTTGTTACAAAATGTTTGCGAGAAGGGGGAAGAACTGCAACAGGCACTAAACCAGAGATTCTCTAACCATCCTGCTATTGGAGATATCCGTGGTCGCGGTTTGTTCTGGGGGATAGAGTTGGTCTCGAATAAGAAGACTAAGCAGCCATTTTCTCCTGACCTTAAGATTGATCAATTGATTAAGCATCATGCGATGGAGCAGTGTTTGATGTGTTACCCGGGGAGCGGTACGGTCGATGGGCTGCGAGGCAACCATATTTTACTGGCACCTCCATTTATCATTAGTTCGGATCAAGTTCGGGAAATAGTCGAGAAACTTGCCAAAGCAATTGATGGGGCATTCACAGAACTTGGCCTAAAAGAAAGTATCAGCCGTTGAATTGGGATCAAACGATCGGACGATAATTCTCAGCAGTGCGCTAGGAGCTGATCCCGATGCCTCTTGCCATAAGGAGGGCCAGCACAGGGATTAACACCAGTAGTACTAGCTGAAACTTCAATAACAGCCTCAGCAGTTTAGGTACCTCGATTATTTCTTCTTCGGACTTCCGGTGTTTGTTAAAAAATATCGTGGGAACGATAGCGCACAACACCATCAGGGTGAACAGGCCAATCTTAGCGTGGAATATGGGATTGCTTGAGTAGAACTCGCTGGGCTTGCCCACCCATAGCCATAGAGTTAGGCCAAAGGCCAAGACGAAAAGCGCGCTTATTCCACAAACAGCATCTACCTTCGCTAGGTTGCGTGCATCTTCCCCTCCGATCTGTGGCTTGATAGCCATATTTTGTATGACCAAGGCGCCCGCGAACGTGAAGATCGCTGCGAAGTGCAATAGTCTGACTAATTCGTAATACATCCTGCCAATCATACTGGATTCACAGGCTTTCGACTCAATTTAATGCGGCGCTGCGAAATTTCCTGTTATGCTGCTGAACAGGTTTGTTCGCAGACCACCAATAATAATTAGACGAAAACTGGAGGCACCATGGTCGCTGATTCAGGCACCGCAACCGATGTAAGTTCTGCAGATACGGCGCATGCCGAATCGAGCATGCGCAAAGTCGCATTGACTGCGCTAGCGGGTTCCAGTATCGAGTGGTACGACTTTTTCCTCTATGCTACGGCGGCCGCCCTTGTTTTTCCATCGGCGTTCTTTCCCGATAGCACACCAACAATGGGCCTTATACTCTCCTTTGGAACATTCGCCTTCGGTTTTATAGCGCGTCCCGTTGGTGGCATTCTGTTCGGTCATTTCGGTGACCGTGTTGGGCGCAAGCGCACACTGGTAATAGCGTTGATGATGATGGGTATTGCATCGACCCTGATCGGACTATTGCCTACCTTCGCAACTATCGGTATTGCCGCGCCAATTCTATTAAGCCTTCTCCGATTCACACAGGGCCTTGCGATTGGCGGTCAGTGGGGTGGAGCCATGTTGCTCGTTACCGAGAGCGCGCCAGCGGACAAACGTGGCTACTACGGTGCCTATGCTCAAGCAGGCGCACCTGTCGGCGTCATACTCGCTAATATAGCATTCATGGTAATCAGCTATACCGTATCTGAGGATGCGTTTATGCAATGGGGGTGGCGGATTCCCTTCATATCGAGTGTCCTATTGATTGGTATCAGTATGTATGTGCAGCTAAATATGGAAGAAACCGATGCTTTTAAAGAGCTGCAGGAATTGCAGAAGAAGAAGCAAGCGGAACAACCCGAGGCGGCCGTGGTTAGGCGTTCGCCTGTGTTGGAGGCTATAGCGAAGTACCCCAAGCGCATTGCATTAGCCGCAGGCGCGTTCCTCTCAATACAAGTCGCATTCTATATATTGATAGGTTTTGTGTTGGCCTACGGAACCGATGCTGACGGTGCTGGAATGACGAGGGACGAGATGCTTTTTGCGGTATTACTCGCTTCGGTATTGCAAATACCGGCCCAGTTTATGGCTGCCGCTTATTCCGATAGAAAGGGTAGGCGAGGAATATTTATGCTGGGAGCCATTCTTACCGGGGTCTGGGCGTTTGCTTTGTTCCCGTTAATCGATACAGGAAGCTTCTGGCTTGTCGTGCTGGCCCTCAGTGGCGGCTTGATGTT
>NVUL01000029.1 GCA_002401885.1 SAR86 cluster bacterium | reverse complement strand
CAACATTCCTTAATCAAATAAACCAAATTCTCCTCTGAAGGTGCACCTGAGAGTGTGGCAAGCTGCCAGGGAATTCTCAGACAACCCGGAATTTTAGCCCCGATATGGCGACCAACGGAGCTATTAGGGGCGTATTCTGGACTCTTTGTCCAAATAACGAAGCGAGTGTTAGGTAGGGCAGAGGACTAAAATCACCGTGTCGGTGGTTCGTTTAATAAAAACTATTTACCTATTAGAAGTTAAGAAAAGGGCTTATAAAGCAGAATGGCAAAAAACTGGAGAAATTGGGCCAATGTAGGTAAAGCATGAGGTGGCATTTAGTTCCAGGCCTAGGGAGCAGCCGTTCGGGAAGTTTGCGATCAAGCCGCGATGAATGGCTTCAAAGTACAGTTATAGAATATTCCAATTGCGCTTGTGAAAGTGGTACATTTATCTAGCGCCTATACCAGATACATCAATAGCTTAGCCAATGGGCGGCTTGCCAGAAGGGAAGATAAGCCTGCCGACCAGCAACCATGGATAACCAGTCTCGAAAACAAAGGATGGAACTATGAAATATTCCAGTAAAATTCTTTTATCAGTCCTGTTGGTATTATTGGCTCTTCCAGCCATCTCATACGGCCAATCCAGCGAAATCACCTTCCACAAAGACATCGAACCAATCTTGCAGCGTAGCTGCCAGAACTGCCACCGGATCGGTGGTGGCGGCCCAATGCCGCTGGTAACTTACGATGAAGTCGCGCCTTTCGCCGGGCTGATCGAATTCAAGACAGGTCTGCGAGACCGGGCTGGTGCCATGCCACCCTGGTATGTGGAGAAGAATGTCGGCATTCAGCAATTTAAGAATGACACTTCCCTGAGCGATGAGGAAATTGCCGCCATATCTACCTGGGCTAGAAGCGGCACTCCGAAGGGAGACTCTGCGGACGCGCCGGAGCCACTGGATTTTAATGACAGCATCAAGTGGAAAGCTGGTGAACCAGATCTGGTGGTCATATTACCTGAGATTACCAAACTGGCTGGAACGGCCGACTGGTGGGGTGAGTTGGAGACCGTGCCAACTGGGATGACCGAGGATCGCTATGTAAAGTCTGTGGAGGTCGTTGAGGTTAACGACGTCGATATGACCCAACTTGCGGGAACCGTAGGCGGTCGCTACATCTTTCATCACATGCTCTGGTTCACCGCGAAATTGGACGGTGAAGGAAATCCTCAGCGTTCGATGTTCAATGCACCCTGGCCGGTCCACGAGGTCGGACGTAATGCCGATATCTTCGACGCTAATACTGGCCGTCTTTTAGAGGCAGGCTCTGCCATAGTTTCTGACTCGATCCATCTGCACTCCAACGGTAGAGATACCACTGGCCACCTTGAGATTGGTTTTACCTTCCATGACCGGGACTTCGAGCCCAAGTATAGAGACTCGATTAATTTTACCGGTAATGGGGTTGATATAAGCATTGTCCCGAATCAGACAGATCAGGAGCTGCATGCTTACAGTATTCTTGAATCCCATACCAAGATCGTCTCATTCGAACCTCATCTACACGCACCCGGGTCTCGTATGTGCCTGGAAGCGATTTGGGGTCATCAAATCGAGACCTTGTCGTGTGTAGGCTACGACCACAACTGGGTGCGAACCTATCAATTTGAAGATTCGGCGGCACCCCTGCTGCCTAAAGGCACTATTCTTCATATCACTGGTTATATGAATAATACGGATACCAATATAAACATTCCTGATCCACGTAACTGGCAGGGGTCTGGTAATCGTTCTACCCAGAACATGTTTCTCGATCTCGGCATTCGGGTATCCATGAATCAGGAGCAATTCCTGGAAGCTATGGAGGAGAGACAACAAGTTCTCGATTTAGGCCCTAACGATCACGTAATAGGATGTCCACTCTGCACGGCGACTCTTGTGTCGCCGGTGACTGATGCTGACGATTAGGCTCCATGGTGTAGAGAAAATAATTGAGGACGTGGATACGACTATGAATACTTTCATGAATGAGTTTGGAAACAGAAGCAAATCTCTATTACTTGCAGCGCTATTGGGCTTATCGCCTGCCTTGATTGCTGCAGAAACTCTACTGCATGGGGCGCCTGTCTACCCTTCCTTCGAGGGTTGGCGTCCAAATTCGGACGGGACTTTTAATTTAATGTTCGGTTACATGAACGAAAACTGGGAAGAAGTACCATCGGTAGAAGTTGGAGACAATAATTTTTTCTCACCCGGGGACGCAGATCAGGGCCAGCCGACCAATTTCTTGCCGCGCCGAAATCGTTTCACTTTCGAAGTCACTGTGCCTGCTGATTGGGGTGATCGTGAGCTAGTCTGGAGCGTGAATATCAATGGCGTGGAAACAAAGGCCTACGGAACACTAAAGCCGGATTATTTGGTTGATAATATAGTAATCGCTTCTGAGACCGGTTCTCTGGGGATTGGTGTCAGTAGCCCCGAGTCCAGGGCAAATGTTCCACCTTCGCTGACAATTCAAGGCGATGGGGTGCGCACAGCGAGAGTGGGTGAGGCTATAACGCTACTGGCCTATCTTGAAGATGATGGACTGCCGCGATCTAGGGCTCGTACCTCAAGGGATGAGGATGACCTACACCGCGCCATGTTTCGCGCGCCTCAAAAACCCACCGTCAACAAAATTAATGCCCTATACATGAGCTGGAATGTCTATCGCGGAGGAGGTGAGGTTACCTTCGATCCTCCGCAAACCAAAGTATGGGAAGACACCCGCGTAGCGGCTAACTCGCCGTGGGGTTCATTATGGCTGCCACCTGAAATTCCAGAAGATGGCATGATTGAAGTCACCGCGACCTTCGATGAACCGGGGACCTATGTGCTCTGGGGACGTGCCGATGATGGCGGACTGTATGATGACAGTTACATTACAGTGAATGTGGAATAGTCGGAACTAGGATTAGATACTGTTGGGCATCTCGTCGTGACTGATCTAACCCTATTCTGACTCGTCTCCTTTTCTTAATCGCAGTGCCATGCTAATGCGAGAAGGCCGTGAAGTAGTGTGGCCCATTACACAGATACGTTTTGGCTGTAAACCGCTTTAGTTAAGGAGACACTAAAGATTGCTTGGCTGCTTTATGAATGCGGGTCAATTTATTAAGTATCGGGGAATTCAAATGCTCCGCTATTGGCCGAAAGCGGGCCTTAACGCATTCTTCTTCCGTATTCTCGAAACCTCTCTCAAGCCAAGACAAATTCCAGCTATTTTTCAGATAGTGGGAACTTTATGCTGTTTCAATTATCATACCTATAACCAATATGTATAAGGAGCTAGTAATGGCTAAGACGAATGCCGCCTTCATGTCTGGAATTCCAGAGCTAGTAGTTCTTAGACTGCTAAGCCGGTCCGAGATGTATGGCTACGAGCTGATTCGGGCTATACGTCTGACGTCGGGTGAGTCTATCGTGCTTGCAGAAGGGGTCGTCTATCCGACGCTGCATGGCCTGGAGCAGCGTGGACTGCTCAAAGCCAAGGAAAAGCTCGTCAAGGGCAGGCTGCGCGTCTATTACCAGACGACAGCTAAGGGTAAGAAACGTCTGGTAGAACTCGAGAATGATTGGCATCGAATAAACAACGGAGTTGAGGCTATTTTGAGGAGGGTGGTATGTCAGAATTAAATTGGCAGGATCTGCGCGTTGGTATGCTAAAGAATGGTGTCGCACCGAAATATGCACGCAGGACAATCCTGGAGTTAAAATCGCACTTCGCTGAATTAGAAAGCCGAGCGATTGATGAGGGTTTGTCCGAGATCGCAGCTCAAAAAAGAGCGCGAAAAGAGATAGGGGATGAGGCAACAATCTTGAACGAAGTATTGAGTAAGCCCGAACTTCGGTCTATTCCTTCTAAGTTTCCGCGCACGTTTTTCCTTGTAACGCCGACGCTGTCGCTGTTATTCACGTTCGGTATTACGCTGCTGCTATTGCTTATGTCCTATGAAAGTGGGAATGCAATCGAGTCAGGTAATGAATTGGCCGCTTGGCAAAAGCTTCCGGTACAAGCATGGTTTCTGGCGAGTTGCTATTTGTTGGTGCCTTGCTACGCCTTGGTCACTATCGCGATAGCGAAGGAGCGGTTTATTAATCCCTTCTGGCCTGCCGCTGGTATCGTAATCATGGTATTCCTCGGCTCTAGCTGGGCCTACACACTGGATTGGCCAACGGCAGAGAGCGCAGGGGCGTTTTCGATGAACTGGGGGTATTCCTACTTTCCTCGCGCATTGCGAGGGGATCATGATTTACAAAACTACCTACAAATAGTGGTGACCTTGACTGCCGCCGTAGTTTTTTGGCGAATGTATGATCCTCTTCGCCGAAAGTTAATTAACTGAATTAGCAAAACCCACGGGGGCTTCGGCCCCCTTTTTTATGAAAGCTAGTCCGTGAATAGTTTGTTATCATTTTGACAAAGCCTAGTCGAAAGCAAATGACACATCGGACAGAAGCATGACTGACCCGCAAATCGCATCTTCCCTCAAATTTACCCATCGCATTGCGCAAGAGACCGATACAGGCGCCATACGGCAACTGATGCAGGCATCGATAACGGGAAACATGAAGGCGTTTCTATCTTCCAGTGAGATCGAGGCGGCGAAGGAAACGATGGGCGTCGATAAAACGCTGATCGAGGATGGAACCTATTTTCTGATCGAGACAATTCATGATGAAGAAACGGTGCTGGTAGGCTGTGGTGGATGGGGTAAGCGCAAGACGCTATACGGCGGCGATCACACGGTTGGCCGCGATGATAGTTTGAGCGACCCATCTCGTGATGCTGCGCGTATACGGGCCATGTACACCCATCCGGACTGGGTTCGACGCGGAATAGGTTCGTTGTTGCTCGATCTTGGCGAGGAAGCAGCGAGAAAGGCCGGCTTTCAGACCATTGAGTTGGGGTCAACAGTTCCCGGGGAGCCTTTGTACCGGGCTCGCGGCTATGTCGAGGTCGAGCGCAAAGTGGAGAAAGCGGCGAATGGGTCTGACAACACCGTGATTAAGATGGTAAAGACACTGGTCTAGATTCGTCAGAGGCATAGCTCATCAATTGCTTGCGGCGCTCAGCTTGGGTGAATGAATTGTGGGTCAAGAACAGTCATTGTCATATAGTGTGTGTATGGGGTGCTATGGATACTGCGTTTGATACCAGCTATCCCTGCTTGCCCTATATTGGCAGTGATCAGATGGGCTGGAATTGGCCGCTTTTGAATCGAATGATGGAACGCCGACGAACACAATGGAAAGTAATTTAACATGACCGAAGCCGATTTTTCTTACAGTTTAATAGCAGGCATCTTTATTGTCATCCTGACCCTCATGCCTACGGCAGGGTTGAGAGTTGACTATGTGAGTTCCCGCAAACCCTATCTTGGATGGGCTTGTCTGGCGGGGTTTATCGCAATCGCAAGAGAGGTACCTGATGGCTTTCTTGGTCTCTACCCAGAGTCTAACCTAATTTATTTGGCATCATCCTTCCTGCAATTTTTGGCTTCATTAATTTTTCTCGTATCACTATTGAGGATAAATGGCGTCTTAGGAAAACAGGAGAAAGCGGTGTTGGCTGTTCCTGTTGCCGCCTGGATGCTTGCTGCGATCTATCTCGTATTTGTAGGCATGCCGCAATCAGTTGCTGTCTGGTATTTCGTGACTACTCCCGTTATCGCTGTAACGTTGCTAATATTTTTGCAATTACTCAGAGTTGGAGGGGATTTTTCTACGAGCCAAATCCTTTTGCTCGTTAGTAGCTTTGCATTGCTGAGTCTGCGGGCAGGGATGCCCGTTTCCAGTTCCATGGAGATAGTCTATCTCGTCTATTTTCTTGAGCTCATGCTGTTCCCAGTATTGTTGACTGCACTGCATCTGTCCGAAGTTCAAACAGCTCATGAAAAAGTAAAAGTACTTCTACGTCGCCGAATTCAATCGGAGGCGAATGTTCAGTTTATACTGGATTACTCGATGGACATTATTGTTGCAGTGAATAGCGCTGGTCTGCTAACTACTTGGAATAAGGGAGCAGAGGCGAAATTTGGCTTTACTTCTGAACAGGCCATAGGGAAAGTGCATATAGATGATTTCTTTGTTGGTTATTACTGCCATCGCGAAGTTGAAGAGTACCGCGAGTTCGATTCCTGGATGGAGAATGCAGACGGCGAAACCATTGCCATGAAGGTGCGCATTAAAACGATCAAAGAAAGTAATCGAAGCTATACCATCTATATGCTGCGAGACTTGTCGGCGATAAATGAGGTCGTTAAGAACCATGCTGAGAATAAGCGAGAGCGCACTGCAAGGGGTCAATAATTCCACCACCGTTGGGCTGCATTGATTTAGGGGCTGCCGCTCTGGAGGGAAGATACTGCTTTGAAACTTGTGTATTTTTCGCTCTTCACTCGAACTCGCAGCGAATCCGTTAGTCCACGTCCCAACCATGCAGAAGCCGCGCTGAACGAAACACTTCATCCGCCGATTGTAAAATCTTCAATCTCAGGCGCGTTGAAAGATTGGGCCTGCTATCCAAGAAGCGCTTAACGGTTTCCGCCGCTGCAAGTGAGTTATGTCCCTGCAGTGTCGAGTCCAACCAACGCCCGGGAAAGAAAATATCCCCAGTTTCCTGAATCTCCTCAATCATATTTAGTGCAGGGTAAATTAACTCGATGGATTCACCTGCGCGAAGCGGGTGGTGAATATTGTACAGGCCTGCGACAACCCAGGCTTCACGATCGCGATTCGATTCAAACTTGAGTGATTCGAAAAAATTCGCTCGCACTGCTGGGTCGACAGAGAGAGAGGCACGGAGGAACTTGAAACGCGCCAGCCTGTCTGGGTTTTCTATGCGCTCTTGTTGCTGCGATAGAACCTCTTCGGCGTTCGCGATGCCTTTGATGGCGAGTCCGCTCGCAAGGGAAATTTGGTCCAGCTCGGAAAGTGGTAACTCGGCCACCTGATCATCGCCGGTCCAGAGTCTCTGCAATCTAGAGACGCCTTCTTCGGTGATAGTGAGGTTGCGATAGGCTGAGTAGAAGGAGGAGCGACCAGACCGAGAGCGTTCGCTCATTACCTGCGACCAGAGTAAGTTCTCAACTTCACTACTCCAGCTGCGGCGTTCGCTGCTGCTGAGATAGTTCCAGTAAATAGTACTGGTGTAAGCTAGAATTCGTGAGACGATTAGTTCGTTCTGTTCTATCGCTAAAGAGTCGAGAGCGGTTTGCAAGAACACGCTGGGCGCGAGGCGTCCTTCCAGAAGTTGCTCCCACAAAGTAACCCAGGTCGCGCCGCGCAGCAGAGCCGTATCAAGCGCGTCAACATTGGCAATAAGATAGACCTGACTCTGTGTATCCAGAATAAACTCGCCATACTCGATCCCGCTGCCATTCGGGAGGATGAATTTTGCATTCGAAAATCCCTGCAGGCGCTGCGGCTCGGATCCTAGCTCAATAGTTATGAGCTCGTTTGCATCGATCGAACCTATGCGCATCTCCAGCGTCTGTGGCCAAACGCGTGCCCTCTTTGCTGGGTCTTGCTGCCGTATAACGACATCTCCATCTTCCCAGGAAATACTTATCGATGGCCTACCTGCTTCCTCTATCCATACCTGACTCCAGGCAGCTAGATCTTGCTCAGACCGTTCATCGAGTAGGGCGATCAAGTCGGGCCAGGTGGCATTGCCATAGGCATAGGTGGATAGATATTCGCGCATGCCGTCGCGGAATAAGTCTGCTCCCACGCGATTCTCCAGATGTCGCATCACGATAGGCGCTTTCTGATAGATGATCGCGCCGTAGAGAGTGCCGGCGAAGCGTAGGTTCTCTAAAGGTTGGCGAATCGGGTTTGCGCCATCTGTGCGATCTACCGAGTAGGCCGTCGGATGATGTGCTGTTAGAAAACGTAGCTCGTGATCAACCTCCGGAAAGGAGGGGTTCACAATCTTCGCCGCCATGAAATTGGCGAAGACTTCTTTGGTCCAGACATCATCAAACCAATTCATAGTGACGAGATCGCCGAACCACATATGCGCGGTCTCGTGGGCAATAAGCGAGGCGCGCCCCAGCATCTGGTTCTGGGTGGCGGTCTCATCCAGAAAAATGCCCGCCTGACGGTAGAGTATTCCGCCGGGATGCTCCATGCCGCCATATTGAAACGATGGAATGAGTACGAAGTCGAATTTCTGAAACGGATAGTCGATCTGTGTGTAGTCTTCTAACCAATCTAGCGTGGAGGCGTGCAGTCGAAAGATCTCATCGCGATTACGTGCGACTTTGTCCGTGTCGGTCTCGCGGTGATACATGTTAAATGTGCGGCCGTTTATCTCTGCCGTTTCTCGCTCAAACACACCCGCTGCTATGGCGAACAGGTAGCTCGGCATCGGCTGCGTCTCGAGAAAAGTAAAATGTGTGCGGCCATTCTGAGTGTTGGAAGTGGCCTCGGGCCCATTCGCAATGACCTTCCATTGTTCCGGCACCGTCACCTCCCAAGTGACTTGTCCTTTTAAGTTGGGCTGATCGAAGAGGGGGAGAGAGAAATGCGCGCGGTCGGGCACGAACAGCGCGTACAGAAAATCCTCGCGACGATTGAAAGCCTCATCGCCCGCATCGAAAGTGAGGTCTATGCTGTTCATTCCGGGATTCAGTGCCGTTGCCGGAATGACGATGTGATCATTCACTGGCTTCCAGTCCGTTTCCATACCATTCACTAGGACGGTATGAACCCTATGCTGTGGCAAGAGGAAATCGATAACGAGTGGCTGTGCGCTGCGGTCATTCCAATCCAGCCGAATACGAGACTTGCCGGTAATTACCTCGGTGCGCGACTGGGGAATATCCAGCGCAAAATGATAACGCAGGTCGGAGATAGTCTCGCTTCTGTGTTCGGCAAGCGCCCAGGGGATTCCTTGATCGGTGGGAGTTATTTTTGGTACGCAGCTAGTTACTACGATCGCTAACAGCGCGCTTAGAGAGAAGATCTTTAACATTTTACTCATAGGATATTTAAGGCTTAACAGTAGGAGGTGGGATGTTATCAAAGAATCCGGGAGTGAGCGTCATCGCTGCGGGCCTGATTGAAAAGGTATTGTTTATAAAGATAATTAAATTTATGATAAACATAAATAAATAGTTGACATGCATTATACCGCTGCATAGTATGCCTACATGGATATACGTATCAATCTCGATGTGGAAATGGCGAAGAATAAGATCTCCCTCAAGGATCTGTCGCAACGCGTGGGCATATCGACGACGAATCTATCGCTGCTTAAGACGGGTAAGGTGAAGGCAATTCGCTTCAGCACACTTGCTGCAATCTGCAAAGAACTAGGTTGTCAGCCCGGAGATATTCTCGAATATGTAGGTGATGAAAATTCAGGAGATATACATGACGAATTATGATTATTGGCGGCCAGCAGTGGCCGCGATACTGTTAGCTGTGCTGTACCCTCTGTATTGGGTTCTCGAGTTCACAGCTAATGGCAATTTTCCGCCGGACGATTTCGCCGACTATATGCGTTGGAGTTCCCTCGATTGGTTATTCTTGTCTCTAGGTTTCCTCATAATTTATCAATTGCTCGGTCTTCGTCGAATACTCTCCGAGCAGCTTAACTATTCCGGAATCGATATTCCTATCTTGATTAGTGTGTCCGTCACAGTGGTGTTCTTCTTTGGCTTGTCATTCTCGCAAGTGACACTTGTGTTGTTGGAGGGTGATTCGCTCGCTGCCTACGAAGAAATTGCGGCTACGATTGGGGTCGTAGTGTTGGTAGGTTCGGTAATACTTGGCGGCGTCGCCGAAATTCTTATGGGGTGTTTGCTCTTGAGAGATTCGAGCACCATGCCGCCGCTGGTTCGGATCTTTGCCATCATCACGTTGATCATGGGTATATTCGATCTAACGGTTATCTTCTCCTTTATTTCGCTCTTCATTTACCCTGTGGCGATGCTGGTCTTGGCAGCGTATTTCCTGAGCAAGCCAGAGACGATCGAGGTTGTTTGAGGCTGGGGCACCTGCCCTCATAGGTCGTGGCCTTTAGGACTTTTTCTTCGAATAAGGGGATTTACGAATGAACTTAAATCCAAATTCAACTAAATAAGGCGTTGACGTCGCAGGCGATGGTTATGTGCTCGAATGCAGAATAGAAAGCGATGAGTAAATATTTAGACTATGCAGGCATTTTTGCTGCGCCTTGGTTCTTGGTGACCTTGGGGGTATTTGCTTACCTCGAACCCAACTATTCACACCTCTATAAGGCAGTAAGTGAACTCGGTGCCTTTGGCGCGAGCAATTGGATATTAATGAATGTGTTTTGTTTCTTTACTACGGGGCTATTAGTCATAATGGCTGGTCTTGCATTTAGAAAGAAGTCAAAAGCGGCTAATGCTTCTCTTCAAGCATCTTTTTGGGTAGTGTTAATGGGGGTAATGTTCGCTGGCACAGCGATCCCAGCCGATATGGAGTTGTATTTCAACAGTCCTTGGACAGTAGCGCATGCATTTTTCTCCACGTTCGGGATTATTCCCTTTTTAGTTGCGGCTTGGAAAACGCCGAAAGCCCTAAAGGAGATTGGCATAGAGTCCAACTTTGTAAGTTACTTTCCCCTGGTTTTCATTCCCACATTTCTTATGCACGGCCTTGTTCAGCAAGGGGGGTTGGTTCAAAGAGCTACAATTTTAGTTCTATTGATTTGGGTAAGTTACTTAAACTGGGTTTTGTTGTCTCGTCTAAATTCACATGAAAACAAAATTATTCGAGGACAGGGCTGACGCCCTGCTCACTACTATTTATTACGCATTTCCGCACGATCATCTCGGCGTATTGAGGGTTTGTTGATAGATGACCAGCACATTACTACTCTTTACAATTCTCGCTTGTGAGATAGCATTCTGGCTTTTCCTAGTAGGGGGCTTAACCTGCCGATACGTATTCAAATTGAATCGTATAAGTTCGTTTCTGCTGTATTCTATTCCGATAATTGACCTGATACTTCTCGTGGCTACTGTTGTTGATTTGCGTGCTGGCTCCGTGGCTACGTTCGCCCACGGATTAGCGGCTGCATATCTAGGGTTCACCATTGCGTTTGGTAGAGTCACAATCGATTGGGCAGACGGCGCGTTTGCGCGCCGTTTCGCAGGTGGGGCAGCTGCAGCGAAGCCGCCGAGTCATGGATTGGAACTACTGCTGTTTGAATTGAAGTGGTTTGGCCGCTGTTTGATAGCAGTTGCGGTTACTATCATCCTCACCTATTTAGCGATTGTTCTGGTGAACGACCCCTTGAAGACTGAAGCCTTTGAGATATGGATGCAGCTCCCGTTGGTTACTGCCGGCTTGTGGTTCTTATTTGGCCCCTTGTGGAGTCTAGTTTTTTGCTGGTCTTCCAAACCGGGTAATGCTTAGTGTTGGAATACAGAGAGTAGCTATGACAGACAATTTGACTGGTAGATCCGACCGCTATTGACACATAGCAAAAATTTGAAAGCTCTCTATTCGACGCAGCTCAATATTATTTACTACACACCTTCTTCACGACCTTCTCGGCGTAGCCCTTCTCCTTTGATATAGGTAAGAAATATTTGCCCCGAACAAGCTGTTAGTTCCTCGCATCCATTATCGCTGTGTGCGCAATCTTCCACTGGGCTCCTACCTCAGCAAAAACCAAATGGATATGTGTTCGTCGCTGTTCCTGACCTGGAATTGCGGACTCCCCGCGCGAGCCATCGGTATAGAGATGAACAACCGCTGCGTCATCGCCTAGGTAGCGAATGGATACTAGTTTCGCATTGCGAATCTCCTCCTGTGAAACCCGCGAATCAAAGGCAGGGAATAGCTGGTCCCGCAGGAAAATTTCAAGCTCAGAAGTTCCGCGAAACATTCTTGCATAGGCATTGATCCATTCCGCGTCCTGCGCGAAGAGCGCAACATGTGCCGGTACGTTCTGTGTTGCCCAAGTCTCTTTGAAGGCGTCGAGCAGGTTCTCTACTGCTTGCTGCTGTGTGCTATTTTCAGGGGTGCCAAATACTGTGAAGGGGGCGACCTCCCTTCGCTCCGCAGCGATCACACTACCAGTGGCGAGAAGTGTGAGCAGGAATAGGGCGAATAAGTTTTTTCTATTGGGCATTTGATTTCTCCGAACATTCGAATTAATAATGTGGTCTAACAGATCACTACAAGTACCAGTTCTTATAGAGGCTGGCGTTTAGGAATTAAATGGGGGAGTCGTCGCATGTCTCAGAATGTCGCCAAGGGTCATAACCTAGCGTTTCCAAGTGCTGCATTGCTGCGCAGTGCACTCTTGGAACCGTGGTCGGTGAACGTCGGCTTGGTCCTCAGTCTCACGTTGATGTTCACCGTCAGCGATGCGTTCGAAACCGAGTCACTGGCGATGCTGCACAGCATCACACTGTGGGCCGTAGTGAGCTTGTTGATGGTGTTGCAGACCTGTCTTACTCATCGGCTATTTCTTTCCTTCTTTTCCAGGACGCCGCTTTCACGCCTCTTTGCTGCGAGTTTAGCGCTTCTGGCTACTGTCTTGTTGATGACAGTCGAGCTGCACTTTTTGAAGTTCACCCCACTATTACCCAAAGAGCCGGACCCATTCTTTGAGTTTGTCTTTTTTGTGGCACAGCCGGTTTTTGCGGCAGGTTGTTTAACGCTGTTATCGCAAAGCAATGCAATTCAGAAGTATGTCGACTTCCTCCAGCATCGCCGTCTTGCAGGGCCTGGGAGATTTGATGATCTAGAGGAATTAAGTTCAATTCTGCTGCGACACGAGGTATTGCGAGTCAGTGCACAGGATCACTATCTGGAGATTGTTTGCGCAGACCAAAAGGTTTTGCTGCGCGGAAGAATGAAGGATGCACTGTCTACATTGGCACTATGTAAAGGTGTACAGATTCATCGATCACATTGGGTGGCGAGCGCGCACGTGAAGGAGGTACGCCGATGCGGCAGGGATGTCAGACTTTTGTTGAGCGACGGCGCTGAAGTGCCGGTTGCAAGGTCTCGAAGTCGGGAGATTATTCAGTTCTACGAGTCTTCCGTTTAGAGAGCAGCTAAGTCGAGGGAACTTCTACTTCACTTCTTCGTTTCTGTTTTGCGAGCCAGCGTAGGAAGCGGCGAAGTGCCAGCGCAAGCCCTGTCCAAACCATGAAGATTGCGGCAAATGATGCCAAGCCCGCGATTGTCTGTCCGGTGAGCCCCAAGGCTTCGCCCGTGTGTAGAAATCTTACCCAGCGTCGCGCCTGCGCCCCCGCCGTCTGGCTGGTGAAGGGTGCCCACCTTATGACTTCGCCATCGCTTAAGTTGAGAGTCAGTACGTGGCGTTTCTGCGGCTGCCCACCATCGCCCTCGTCTAGCGTCAGGTTTACAGAGTTTGCGTCGGCAGCAGGTATGGCGAGAGTAATCGTGCGCCAGTCTGCGCTATAAGTTTTTGCCGTGTCCACTAAGTCAGCATAGGGCAGGCGACTCAGAGGTGCCGGTACAGGAGTCTCTACGCTTGCGGGCGCTCCTCTTACTGGAGGCTCTTCACCAGCGAGTCGGTAGACCAGATTATTCGCCCAAGAATAGTTGAATACAGTGGCCGTAGAAATGATAACGATGAGCGGAATAGCGGCCCAAAATCCAAACACATGGTGCCAGTTAAAGTCCCGTGCATTGGTATTGCTGTTTGACGCATTGAACCAGATGCGCGCGCGAATTGTTGCCCAAGCATAAATCTTGGGAAGCCAGAGATAGATGCCGCTTAGTACTAAGAAGAGGAACATCAAATTCGCCGCTCCGGTGATTACCCGTGCTGAGCTGCGGCTGTCGTCGGTCATGTTGAACCAGCGATGCCAGCCACGCACCGTAGAGAAGAAGGCGCTCATGGAATCTGAATGCGGATTGTAGGCCTGTCCGTTATAGGGGTTGAGGTACTGAGCCTGGCTGCGTCCTTGTCTTAGAAGGGCAGGGGCGGACGGGTCAGAACTCAGCATTAGGCTAGTGGGTTCGAATCCCTCAAGGTTTCGACTAGCACGAATCAACTGATCGGCCGTCATCATCTGCTGGCCCGCGTCGGGCTCGGCGTAGTAGCTACGGTCTTCCCATACTTGTATTTGGCGTTCGTAGGTGAGGACGACGCCCGTCACCGACATCATTAACACTACCAGGCCAGCGCAGACGCCAGCGGTTAAATGCAGCCAGAAGATTGTTTTTCTAAACATTGGAAGTCCAAAATAGTTTGTTAAAAATAATACAAATACGAATCATTCTCATTCTATGATCAATCGACTCCTGTTGTCACCATTTTAGTTGGGTAAATAGGCGTTAAGAGGTTCTACTTGGCGTAGGCGGATTTAATATGCAGGAGTGGCGGTGGGGCATGAGCCACATTTGGTAAAGCGAGCAGAGCAGCATGAAACTGGAGGCGAGTGAATAGCCGATACCACCGATAATGGTTACCCAAGCGAATGCGGGATACCACTTCGTCAGCCACCAGGCGGCAATATCGAGAAACAGGAATACGAAGGGTATGGCGACAAGAATGGCTTTGCTTTGGCTCGAAATGCCGGTCGCATAACTGAATATCCAACCCACGAAGAAGAATATGAAGGAGATGCCAAACAGGTGAATGTGCGAGACGCGAGTTAAGGAGTCGATGCTTACGCCAGTGTCGATAGTGGCAAGCGCCCTCACGCTCTCCAGCTTGTTGAAGTCGGGTAGTCCTGGGATAACCCCATGGCAACTCACGCAGTTGCTTTGGAAGATTTGGTTTATTTCAGTGTCCCACGCAGAGGCGGTAGCGTCTTCGTGAACCCAGCGAACGATTGATGTGCGATCTTCTATGGAGGCCTTGTCTTTCATGGAGCCGTTGAGTTTCGCCTCCAAGCGACTGTCGCCGCGGTTGCCATAGTAGCTGTAGACGATGTCATCTACCGACAGGCCGAATTCACCGTCTGCCATGCCGTGAGTTAGCAGAATCTGAGCGCCGGCTACCAGCAGGCCCAAGCCCACAATGACAATATAGCCGGTAAAAAGTGCCTTCACCTCTAGCGCGAGATGGGGCAATTGATACCGGCTATCTTCGCCTTCGTTCACCACCCTGAGCCTTGTTTCCTTACGTTAGTGGGTTTGAAAACAACAGCAGCAGAGCGATAGCCACGGAGAGAATGGGAATCGCATCCAGCATGCCGGCCATCAGAAAGGCCTTGTTCTGCAGCGTGCTGGCCTCGCTAGGTTGACGCGCAGTGCTCTCGATGAGTTTGGCGCCAACGCTACCGACTCCCAATGCGGATCCGATGGCTGCGCCACCGACAAGAATTGCTGCTGACATCATGGTCATGGCGCTAAAGAAATCAGACTCTTCCATCTTCTTTTCCTCCTGTTGCAGGGTTGAGGTGTGCATTATAGTGTGTTTCCATATGGGCGATAATATAGATAGATTAAATAAGACTGTTCACATACAAAAACAATGGAAAGGCTAGGACATTCCACGAATGAGTCGATGGGAAGGATTTGAAGAACTGGTTGAGGTGGTAAACAGTGGCAGTTTCTCTGCGGCAGCGCGCGTTATGGGTGTCTCGAAGGGGCATGTTAGCCAGCAGATAAGCAGGCTCGAAGACCGACTCGGTACGCGCTTATTGCACAGGACCACCCGCAAACTGTCGCTTACCGAGACTGGAGAGATTTACTACAAACAGTGTCGACAAGTCGTAGAGGATTTGGAGACCGCAGAACGTGCGGTTAATCAATTGCAGGAGCAGGTAAAGGGGCAGCTTACTATCAGTGCTCCGCATTGGATTGGCGAGGCGCTGCTGGTTCCCGCACTGGCGAAGTTTCAGCAGTCACATCCCGAGCTCGAAGTTGAACTGCTGCTGGGTGGGCACCGGGTGAACCTTATCGATGAGCATATCGATATTGCGCTTCAGGTAGGTGCGCGCAACGATATTAATGTCGTAAACCTGGTGCTTGCTCCAACGCGTTTTCATGTTGTGGCGAGCCCTGACTATATTGCGAAGCATGGCGCGCCGTCCAAGCCTCAGGAATTGAAACAACATAATTGCCTGCTATTCGTCGACGCGGGGCAGACGCGTCCTTGGCGATTCAAGAGTCCCCGAGGCACGTTGAATATTAGTGTGAATAGCAACTGGCACAGCAATAGTGGCCACGCGCTACGTTCGGCGGCAGCACACAGTTTGGGTTTAGCGTACTTGCCAGACTATTACCTGGGAGAGGATCTCGCCGCGGGGAAACTGGTGACGGTGTTGGATGACTGGCAGGCGATCGATAGAGATGTAGTAGCGATCTACCTACACAAGCGGCACTTATCAGCCAAGGTCAGGTTGGTCACCCAATTCTTAGCTACGCATTTCCAACAAATGGAAATGAACTGAGCGTCTATTCGCAATGAGCGCTCGATTTCAATTGACTGGAAAAGTACATATTCACTRTGYATGACACGATGACTAAGCTAACAGGCAGAATGCGAAGGCGAGTGAACCCGATGACGAATGTGTTTTTTCCAATTCGACAATCAAAGTCGGCTGAATAAGCAGACACGGGAAGGATGGCGCACAGGAAAAAGAATATTAGAGGGTTCAGAACGCTTGCTCTGGCTGTAAGTAGATAGACTGGGAGTATACGCAAAAGAAACAGCACAAAATATTCGGTGTATAGAAGGTCTAAAAGAGTCCTTTAACAGACTCTATTACCGAAGCCCTCTTACACTACAATCCGTAACGCTCTCTAAGTACACTTAGATTTTGTACGCTTAACTCATTGATTCGGATAAGAACTATCCAGTACCGTGTGCCGAAAACCCTCGTGTCGACGGTTAGATTGACGCAACCATGTACCTATTTCTCGCTAGAGACTCTCGAATACATTCAGCGCATTTGCAAATATTGTATCCCTCTGTGCTCCCTCTCTCTGTAGTGGCCCATATTACTGGAGCACTACATAGGGAGGGCTGGCTACTGTTATTAAGTTTTTGTTGTCTTCTCTAAGTTTTAATCCAATTTGGATTCGCACAATGCCGGCAATTATTGTATTTTTGGCGTTGGGTTTCAGTCTCTATATGAATCGGCAACGCAAGGCGCGCGGTTCTCAAAGGAATGGAACTAACAACTAACAATTAACATCCACAGAGCAGGCATTACTTATGTATTTTTACTCTCGTCTTCAAGCGCGTTTTAGATCGTATCTGTCCTTGGCCGCGCTACTAAGCGCAGGCCTGATCGCTGCTCAGCCAGGCTTGGCTCAAGAGCAGACTAGGGAGGAGGGGGTCGAGGACTGGGTCGCTGCATCCATGTGTGGGGCGGATAATCGCGCGGTAGACCTGGAGCAGGCACTCTCCTTTTCTTTTACTGCTGCCGACGGCAACAACCCGCGTCACCTTGATGCCGCGCAGGCGGGCCTCACCACGGCCGATATGTCAAAGTTGGAACTG
>NVUL01000028.1 GCA_002401885.1 SAR86 cluster bacterium | reverse complement strand
ATCTAACTCTACTAGCTCGGCTGCCTCTTTTAGTAATTCATCTATGCTCAGCCTGAATATACCCGGCATAGATTCGATAGCCTGGCGCTGACCGTTTCCTTCGACAATAAAAACCGGAAATATCAGGTCATCTGTGCTCAATCTAGTCTCGCGCATGAGACGGCGGCTAAATTCGTCACGGCGCATGCGGCGCATACGGCTAGCGGGGTATTTTCGACTGAAGTCAAAATTGGACACGATTTGATGAACCTGTGTAGTGTTATTGAAGTGTAGTGCTCTAAAGGCATGCACTATTTCGCTCCACTGACGAAGCAAAATCTTTCTCGCTAATGGTGCGCAAACGGTTATAGCATATCGATCTGTGTTCGCAAATATTAGTTGGCAGAATTATATGCCAGAAACTGGGCTGCGTCCCTCAATGGCAAGTAATCCTCCTATAAATAGAATTGAAGGCAAAATCTGTGAATAAGACAAAATTTATTGTAGTCGCTCTACTAGCGATAGCTGTGCTCAGTTATACCACTTTGGACCTAGGGCAGTATCTAACCCTTGAATACGCGCAATCTCAACTCTCCAGCATTCAAGATTACAAGAATGAGAATTTTGCGCAAACAGCCCTTCTCTACTTCACTGGGTATGTGATCGCCACTTCTCTCTCCATTCCAGGGGCTATTATTATCACGCTGCTAGGCGGCGCCATATTTGGTGTTTTCTGGGGGACGTTGCTGGTTTCCTTCGCTAGTAGCATTGGCGCGACTCTGGCATTTCTAGTCTCTCGCGTATTACTCCGAGATTGGGTGGAGAGAAGATTCGGCGACTACCTGGCCCCCCTGAACAAAGGCATAGAGAAGGACGGCAATTTCTATCTTTTCAGTATTCGCATGGTTCCGCTGTTTCCCTTCTTCGTGGTGAATCTTTTGATGGGGTTGACTGCGATTCGTACAGCCTCTTTCTATTTTGTGAGTCAGGCTGGCATGTTAATCGGCACCGCCGTCTACGTGAATGCCGGTTCCGAGCTCTCACAGATCACTTCGCTTTCTGGCTTGGTGAGTGCGCCGGTCTTGTCTTCTCTCGTATTGCTCGGCGTGTTTCCACTTATCGCCAAATTGATTCTCAATAGTGTGCAGCGCAATAAGGCGTTGAATAGATTCGAGAAGCCGAAAAAATTTGATGCCAACGTCGTAGTGATCGGCGCGGGGTCGGCAGGCCTTGTAGCTTCTCTGATTACGGCGGGGGCGAAAGCAAAAGTGATTCTAATCGAGAAGCATAAAATGGGAGGAGACTGTTTAAACACGGGTTGCGTTCCCAGCAAAGCGATTATCCGCAGTGGTCGCATCATGTCTTATATAAGGCGTGCGAAAGAATTTGGAATCGATGGCGCTGAGGGGAAAGTAGATTTCTCTGCTGTAATGGCGCGCGTACAGGGCGTGATCAAAACTATAGAACCCCATGACTCTGTAGAACGCTTCACATCCTTGGGTGTCGAAGTTGAGTTAGGCGATGCTTTTATTGAATCTCCGTACTCCGTAAAGGTGAACGACCGCACAATCACTACCCGCTCGATAATTCTCGCCACGGGTGCGCGTCCATTCGTGCCACCGATTCCTGGCCTGAGTGAAATCGACTATTTAACCTCTGATTCGGTGTGGTCGCTGGATGAGTTGCCGAAGAGGCTGCTAGTCGTAGGTGGTGGACCGATCGGTTGTGAATTGGCGCAGGCGTTTAGTAATCTCGGCGCAGAAGTAACGCAGGTAGACATGGCTGATCGCATCATGCCGCGTGAGGATGAGGAAGTATCCGAAATAGTTTCGAAGGCTTTTAGAAAGCAGGGAATTCAGCTTCTCACCGACCATAAACTATTGAAGTTTGGTGCCTGCGACGGTGGAGACTACATGGAGGCAGATAACAACGGAGAGACCGTTAGGGTCGAATTCGACAAGGTGTTGCTGGCGATTGGTCGCAAGGCAAACGTGGAAGGCTTCGGCCTAGAAAATTTGGGCCTAGCGCTAACCAAGCAAGGCACGGTAGAGGTCAACGAATACTTGCAAACCAGCCTGCCAAACATCTTTGCCTGCGGCGACGTGGCGGGCCCCTATCAGTTCACTCATATGGCATCGTTTCAAGCCTGGTTCGCCTCTTTGAATGCAATGCTGGGTGGACTCTGGCGCTCGAAGGCGAATTACAATGTCGTGCCCTGGGCAACGTTTATCGATCCCGAAGTCGCGAGAGTGGGGCTCAGCGAGACGGAAGCTATCGAACGAAACATTGCCTATGAGCTCACTCGCTATGAGATGGATCACCACGATCGCTCGCTAGCAGATGGAGAGGCGCATGGATTCATCAAGATCCTCACTGTGCCGGGTAAGGATAAGATTCTCGGGGTAACACTCGTTGGGCATCACGCTGGAGAGGTGATCGGGGAGTTTGTTTTCGCCATGACCCACGGCATGGGCCTGAAGAAAATTTCGGCGGTGACGCATATTTATCCAACTCTGTTGGAGGCGAATAAATTTGCGGCCAACGCCTGGCGCAGCGAACGTCTTCCGGTAAAGTATTTTCCGTATTTAGAGAAATTCTTCGCGTGGCGGAGGAACTAGGTTCCCATAGAATTACTCGGCGGCGCCCTTCGTTGCTCGCTGACGGAATGCGGTATAGAGGCAAACGCTGAATAGCCCGGCGAAGGCGATGATGGACATCTCGGCGATCGAGAAAATGCCTAGGAATCGGAATTGAACTTCCGCGCAGTTGCCGTCACCCACTAGCAGAAAATCTAGTAGTTGGATGAACGGGAAGTTGTCGCGGATATAAGTGAAGCCGGGGCCGCAGGCTGGCACCAAGTCTTCGGGCAGGTGCTGCAACCAAATCTGCCGTCCAGCAAAATAGCTACCGAAGATGCACATCGCAGCCGCCGCGAAGGCGTAGATCTTCTCCCCATCGGCGGTGGGGTTGTGAATCGCAGACGTCAGACAAACCAGGCCGCAGAGAATAAAGAAGACGCGCTGCGTGATGCATAGGCCGCAGCGCGAAAATAGCATCACATGTTCCAAATACAGCGCAATACCGATAGTGATCGCTGTGGCCAGGAAAACGCCAATATTAATTATTCTATTGTCGGGAATTGCCAGGGCCATCAATTACTCCTAATATCCTATCTTTGTCTGTTCTGTCAGTCATGTGATTGGGGCTTGGTGCGCCCTTTCTTAATGCGCAGCAGTTTAGCATATTCGTTTTGCGGCAAGAACCGCTATGCGTCGTTCCAATTCTTCAGGTATTCGTCGAAACCTTCTGTGTCCAAGCTCTCTATGTCTGCCTGATCTTTGAGGGATTGTGCGGCCGTGTCACGCATCATCTTCACGGTAGCCTCACTCAGGCCATTGTTCTGTAGAGCATCGCGATGCTTGCGCGATTGCTGCATGGAGAATTCGAAAAAGGATAGGCCGCCTTCCTTCATGTCCTTCAGGATTCTGCCTGAGGGAGTGAGGTCCGAGTTGGCTATCTTGGCAGATTGCGCGGTCAAGCTGCTGGAGTAGTTCGTGCTAGTGTGAATATGGTCTAGAATCGATGCGGCGTTGCCGACTTCTGTCAAAATCTCGTTCGCCCATTCGCTCATATGCTTGGGTTTGCCTTCTAGGTTGAGAGAGAGCTCTGGGTCGCGACCGTGTTCAACTATTTTGGCAATATTGTCTGCCACCTCGAAGAATTCCTGCTTGTTGCACTCAGGGCTCTCATCCAATAGGCAGTGCAGCAAGAAACTGTCAAGGAAATGAATCTGCTCTGAATCGATTCCGAAGGGGAGATAGGGATTCAGGTCTAGTGCTCTTACTTCAATATATTCGATACCGTCTTGGGTCAGTGCTTCCGATGGTCGCTGACCACTTTTAACCACGCGTTTCGGCCTGATCGTGCTGTAGAATTCGTTCTCGAGTTGCAGCAGGTTCGTGTTGAGCTGCAGATACTCGCCATCCTTGCTCTGGCCCATGGCTTCGTATTCGGGATAGGGTGTATTCATTGCCTCGCGCAGACAATCCACATAGGAATCTAGCTCGTTGTAGCAGACGAATAGTGACTTCTGTGCCTCGCTCTTGTAGCCCAAATTACCCATTCGTAAACAGGTAGCATCTGGCAGGTACAGACTAGTGTCATCTAGTTGCTGTAGGCCATGTTCCCGGCCCTGCACAAAACATTTGCAAGCCGCTGGTGATGCGCCAAACAGATAAATAAGTAACCAGGAGTAACGATGAAAATTTCTAATGAGATGCAGGTACTTCTCTGTCTTGAAATCTTTTAACTCGCCTTTGAATCCACAGTGTTCCGCGTAGGGCTGCCAGAACGATTCAGGCATCGAAAAATTGTAGTGTATGCCCGAGATGATCTGCATTAATCGGCCGTAGCGGTTGCTCAGCCCATGCCGATAGAGAGTCTTTAGCTTGCCGACATTGGAGGAGCCGTATTGTGCTATCGGAATGTCATCCGCGGCGCCGAGTGGGCAAGGCATGCTCGCTACCCACAGCATCTCGTCATTTTCGAGATTCTGCAGGGTAAAGCGATGTATGTCTTCCATAGTCTTCAGGCATTCATCAATATCGCTATAGGCGGGTGTGATGAATTCGAGCAGAGATTCACTGAAGTCGGTGGTAATGAAGGGGTTGGTTAGGCTAGAGCCCAGTGCCTTGGGGTGGCTAGAGAGTGAAATATGGCCATTGGCAGATACCCGCAGGCTCTCCTTCTCGATTCCTCGGTGAATCGCTCCCCATGCCGCGTCAAATTTTGGAAGATTGTAGCGTTGCAGGCACTCGTTGAATTCTTTGCTCAAGTTATCTCCTGGAAAGTCTGTGAATACATATTGGCTGTATAGTTGCTATGCGGCACACCGGCTTGATAATGCGTTAGCCCCGACTTGAGCGATGACTCGTTTCAGGTGAGCGGCATTATGACAAATATCATTAGTCAGTGCTAACGGGACTTTCTAGTGGAATTAGTGATATCGAAACGGCCGTAACGCCGCTTACTAGTTCCCTAGACACGTTGAGATGGATAATTCTTTCAGGGTGAGGGTATCTCTGAACAATTTTATGGCAGCTCTGGCTTTTGGACTGCCCCGAAGGATTCGCTGGGGCGCCATAAAATTGTTCAGCGGTACCCTAGCACTCTAGCCCTGCTTAAAGCGATGAATGAGGCGCCGATCTTTCTTGTTTGGCTTGCCAGCTGAGGGTCCGAGGCTTGGCTGAGCCTTGCGCTCCGCTGCCTGTTTGAGGCGTGTCTCGATACTTGCTTCGGTTTCCTCATACAGTAGCTGCGCCTCAGGAGCGCCGCGCCGTTGCTCCGACAACGCCTTGATGGTCACGGTCTTCTCGTCAAAGCCCTGACGCAGGCGAATCTCCATGCCAATTTCCACTTCCCTGCCAGGCTTGCAGCGACCACCCTCGCAATACACCTTACCGCCGTCTATTGCTTGCTTGGCCACGGAGCGAGTCTTATAGAAGCGTGCCGCCCAGAGCCACTTGTCTAGACGCAGCCTGCGTAGATCGCCATTTTTCTCCGAGGTTGTGCTCTTTGCCATTGTTGGCTCAATTCCAAGTTACGAGAGGGCGTTGCCGTTCGATTGTGATGGCATGATCTTCGAGAAGTCATCAACCTGCGGGAACTCATCCGTCAGCACAGCCGGCCTTTTACTATCCGGTTTTTCGATCCCGAATAGATGTTTGATACCCTCTCGCCGCGCCTGCCTGAGTACGGGTAACGAATCATCAAATAACACGGTACGTTCGGGGTCATATTGTTCTAAGCTCTGTAGACTATTCCAGAAGCCATGATTCTCTTTTGCTAGCCGTAGTGTGTGTGAACTTATGCATTGATCGAAGTAATGAGAGATGCCCGTGTGCTCCATCTTTATCTGCAGGCTAGAAGGATGTGCGTTCGTGATCAGCAACACTCGCTTCTCGCTACTCTTTAACTCTTGCAGTATTTCTTCAACATTTGGGCGTACATTTATTTTGTGTTTAACAGTTGTCTTAAGCCCAGTTATATCCAGTTCCAATTCTCGCTTCCAGTAGTCGAGACAATACCAATCTAGCGTGCCTCTGACTTCAGCATATTTACAGTGGATAATCTCGAGTGCGGCAGCTTCACTCACGCCGTGCTTGTCGCTATAGCACTTGGGGATCAACTGCCGCCAAAAATAGTTGTCGAAGTGTAGGTCCAATAGAGTGCCATCCATATCGAACATGATGGTGTCGATGTCTAACCATGGTGGCATTGTTATCTCCTGGAAATAAGTCTTGGCAAGAAGTAGTGACTCATGCAACATGATACAGCCGAAACACGAAGCAGTACCAGCGTAGCGCTGTCGCAGTTAGTTACTAGTTTTAATTTTCGCTAAAGGATGTGTTCATTGATGCTCGATTTGCAATTGCTCAATGCCGTGAATCAGATAGCGATCGCAGCCGGTAGTGAAATTCTCGCCGTCTACAATTCCGAGCACGCAATCGAAGTCAGTACGAAGCAGGATGATTCCCCGCTTACCGATGCCGATCGGCGTGCCCATTGCCTAATAGTCGATCGACTAAGCAGTCTTACACCTGACATTCCGCTACTGTCGGAAGAGTCTGATGCAATCGACTATGGTTTAAGAAAATCCTGGCAACGCTACTGGTTAATCGACCCCTTGGATGGCACGAAAGAATTTATCAATCGCAACGGCGAGTTCACGGTTAATATTGCACTGATCGAAAACGGCGAATCTGTGGCGGGAGTCGTACATGTTCCGGTGACTGGCATTAGCTATTTCGGCGGCATCGGAATCGGCGCCTGGAAACAGGAAACCAATTGCCTGGATAGCGAGGCGAAATCAATCATCAGTCGACCTATGCAGGAAAATTCTTGTGTGCGCATCGTCGCCAGTCGTCGTCACTTAGGTGAGCAATTGGATGCGCTTGTCGGCAAGATCGAGAATCATTTTGGTAAAGCGACACTATTGAGCATGGGCAGCTCACTAAAGATGTGCCTTTTGGCCGAGGGCAATGCGGACATCTATCCCAGAATGGCTCCTACCTGCGAATGGGATACCGCAGCCGCCCACGGCATTCTCTCTGCAGCCGGTGGGGAGATAGTAGATTTGCAATTCCGACCGTTAAGATACAATTCCAAGCCAGAGTTGCTGAACCCCTTTTTTATAGCCCTAGCAGACCGAGCCTATCCCTGGCAGCAGTTGCTGGACAAGCAATAATAAAAGTATTAGCTTCAGGCCTTGTATGGGCGTTCACGCCAAATGCTTGACACTCCCGCCACCCTACAGACCAATGAATCCAATGAGATTAACCATGCGCCTTTTCCTATTTCCCCTCATTCTTATGCTTGCCACTTGTAGTGAACAAGAATCTAGTCAGCAATCAGTTGCAGAGACTGCAACCGCTGATGCTGCCGAAATTCAAAGCAATGCGATTGATACACTCACCGCAGAGACCGCGCGCCTGAACGACTGGTTCGATCAACAATATGCCGAACAGCTTGATTTCAGCCCGCAGACCAAGACGCGCTTGGGTGATAAATCCGATTACGATTTATTGAATGATTACAGCGTCGCGGGTTCCGATGAACAGCTAGAGTGGCGTAGGCTGAGCGTCGCCGCCATGCAGGCAGATTTCGATTACGATCTTCTTAACGAGGATGGCAAACTTTCCTACGACATGTGGAGCTATTCGCTAGATCGCGCCGAAGCAGGTGTTCCATTTAGACAGCACGGCTACATTTTTGGCCGCGGAGGTCCCCATGCTTCGCTACCAAATTTCTTAATTAACTATCATCGCGTCGATGATGCATCAGACATAGAAGCTTACTTGTCTCGATTGGGTGAACTCGATCGAGTCTTTGGCGAGTTGCTTGACCGAGCACGTGCCGCATCGGAGGCTGGGATTCGACAGCCGGCATTCGCCTATGACTTCGCGATGGCTGAAATAGACAGAGTTACTTCTGGAGTTCCTTTCAATACGAGTGACAGTTCGCCGAACTCACCAATCTGGACAGATATTCGAGGCAAGATTGCGGCGCTCGTTGAGACTGATTTAATCAGCAGCGACCAGGCTCAAGATTACACAGCTCAGGCACAAGAAATTTTGGCGGGCGAAGTCATGTCTTCCTATCAGGAAATACTCGCATGGTTAGAACAAGATAAGGTATTCGCATCGGAAGTGTCTCGCGGGGTTTGGGCTCTTCCTGAGGGAGAAAATTACTATAACTATCGCCTCGCGCAGATGACTACACTGGAGCTCACCGCAGATGAAATTCATGAGATAGGCTTGGCGGAGGTCGAACGTCTGCACCTTCAGATGGAAGAGATAATGAGCGCTGTAGATTTTGAAGGGTCTCTTCAAGACTTCTTTGTATTCATGCGAGAGGATGACCGTTTCTACTTTCCTAACACCGACGAGGGACGTCAAGATTATCTCGACCTAAACAATGAGTATCTCGATGCGATCACGCTGAAGCTGCCGGACTATTTCGGTCGTCTGCCGCAGGCGCAATTGGAGGTGAGACGCGTGGAAGCTTTTAGAGAGCAAGCCGGCGCCGCGCAGCACTATGCCTCGGGTACACCTGACGGCTCTCGACCTGGGGTGTTCTATTCGCATATGTCTGATATGTCCACTCTACCCATATTTCAGCTCGAAGACGTGGCCTATCACGAGGGTAGCCCCGGGCATCATATGCAGATATCGATTCAACAGGAGCTAACCGGCGTGCCTAGATTCCGCACGCAGTATCGCACTACCGCCTACACCGAGGGATGGGGGCTGTATGCGGAATGGCTCGCCAAGGAAATGGGCGCGTTTGAAGATCCCTATTCGGATTTCGGACGCCTAAGCGGCGAGCTGTGGAGAGCGATTCGTCTGGTTGTCGATACTGGCATTCATGCTCAGCAGTGGGGTGAAGAGCGTGCTGTACAATATTTTATCGAAAATTCCGCACAGGCTGAGGGCGCGATACGCTCAGAGATTCAGCGTTATATAACCGGTCCAGGGCAGGCGACAGCCTATAAGATCGGCATGATGAAGTTTCAGGAACTCCGTCTAAATGCTGAGTCGACGCTAGGAAATAATTTTGATATCAGAACATTTCACGATGTAGTACTTGGCGCGGGTGCGCTGCCGATGCCCTTGCTGGAGTCGAGAGTAGATCGCTGGATCGAAGAAGTTCAATCAGATATAAACTAATCATGAGAGTTGGGAATAACAATGACTATTAGACTGTGGATGAAACTTTCTCTCATCAGCTTATTGCTCTGCCAGATTCATTTCAGCAGCGCGCAAGGGATTGTGCCAGCAGAATCGGTGGGCATGTCTTCCTCGGCATTAATTGAGGCAACCGCACGCCTACAGCAACATATCGATGATGGGGAGTTGGCAGGCGTCGTTGCGGCAGTCGCCAGAGATGGCAAGCTAGTCTATTTCGAGTCGCTCGGTAAGCTTAGTCTCGAAAGTGGCAAGCCGATGCAAGACGACGCGCTGTTTCGTATCTATTCGATGGCCCGCGAAGTCACTAGTGCTGCCGTTCTCAAGCTGCATCAGGAAGGTAAGTTTCAGTTAGACGACCCTATAAAAATGTACTTACCCGAGTTTGAGAGCCAGCGAGTATTATTGGATTCGTCCAGTACCGATATCTCGCAAACTAAGGTGCGCGCTGGCGATATTACGGTTGCCAATCTTCTTACTCATACATCGGGTCTGGGTAGTCGTAGCTCTGCACTGTATAGGGAGAACAACGTAAGAAATAAGAACATTACATTGGATCAAATGACATCCAATGCCGCACGCATTCCCTTGTTTCAAGATCCTGGAACGCAGTTTCGCTATGGCATTCATGCCACCATATTAGGAAAGTTAGTAGAAGTCTGGTCGGAGCAGCCATTCGAAAAATATCTGCAAGAGAATATTCTCGATCCTCTAGAGATGGACAGCACAATGTTCTGGGCAGAAGGGAGCGACGTCGATCGTTTAGCGGAGCTGTATCGACCTACTGATGGTGTGCTGCAACCCTACAAAATCGAGTCCGTACCGTGGACGTCGCGACCAGCACTGATCGAAGGTGGCGTAGGGCTATTATCTAGCGTTCCAGACTTTCTAAATTTTTCGCAAATGATTTTGAATAATGGAAAATTCAAAGATAGAACGATTCTCAGCGAAGAGACCGCCGCGTTGATGTTTGTGAACGGCGTTCCCGATCAGGCTATGCCCATCGGCAATCGAGGTTACTGGCTAGGTTCTGGCTGGACCCTGGGCGGATTCAATCTGGTTATGGATCCTACGGAGTATAGTTTCCCTGTTTCCGAAGGAACGATCTGGTGGGATGGTTCTGCGGCTACGCGCTTTTTCATTGACCCGAAAGAATCTACAGTGATTGTTATTATGGCTCAGGTTTCGCCGTCTAGCGGTGGGGGCTTTCGCGAAATTTTCAGCGAGATGGTCGATAAAGCGATTATAGAGCGCAGGTAGCAATGCTTGAGGTTCAGGGCCAGCATTTTGATGAAGCGTTAGTCGGCTCTAGGATTTTGCAGCATCATCGAATTGATAAGGTCGGGTAGCTCGTTCGTGTCGTAGGGTTTGGCTACCAATACGACATTCTTATGATCGATAAGTTGGTCTTTCAATTCTTTCTCGGCATAGCCAGTTGCCAACAGAATTGGTAGTTCAGGTGAAATTTCAAGAATTTTAGTTGCCAGTTCAACGCCAGTCATGCCGCCTGGCATGATGACATCGGAGAATACGAGATCAATATCAGAAGTCGTCTTGTATTCTCTGAGTCCAGAGCTGCCATTGTGGGCAGTGATTACGTCGAAACCGACAGTCTGCAACATATGACTTGCTACGTCGCGCACACTCTCATTATCTTCTACAACCAAGATCTTTCCTTCATAGCTAGGCTTTTCATTCCTGACAATCTTAACCGGTTCCGGAGAGTTGATTTGTTCGCCCGTAATCGGCAGAAATAGGCGAAAGGTAGTGCCCTGTCCGAGGATGCTATCCACGGTTATGTTGCCACCCGACTGGCGAAGGAAGCCATAAGTGGTGCTCAGGCCAAGGCCTGTGCCCTGATTCTTCTCTTTTGTGGTGAAGAAAGGTTCGAAGATTTTCTTCTGTATATCCAGTGGTATCCCAGTGCCATTGTCGATAACTGTCAGCTCAACGTAGTCTTGGAGGCCCTGACTACTATCGTGCCCTAAATGTGAGCCGGCGAGTCGGACGGTTTTAGCGGTAATCGCCAACCTTCCTCCATTTGGCATGGCATCTTTGGCATTCACACAAAGGTTTAGTATGCCGTTCTCCAGCTGATTTCGATCAGTAATAGCGATGCAGTTAGCGTCCTCCAAGTTTAGGCTCAGATCGATATCCTCGCCGAGGATACGGTCTAGGAATTCATACATTTCGGTGAGCATGTCATCGATATCGACTCGGGAAGTAACGAGCGCCTGCTCCCTTGAGAAGCTAAGTAATCTATTGTTTAACTCAGCGCCACTCTTAGCGGCGTTCATTATCTTGTTGATCAGGGTAATCGCCTTTTCATTGTCGGTGAGCTGGCGTTGCAAGAACTGTAAGTTACCCATAATAACTGTTAGCAAATTATTAAAGTCATGGGACACGCCTCCGGTCAGTCGTCCTATCGCCTCCATTTTTTGCGATTGAATAAGCATGTTCTCCATCTCTCTCTGCTTCGTTGTGTCGCTAAAACTAACCACAGCACCGATAGTTTCTCCCGCTTTCTCTATAGGCTCGCTAGAGAAGCGCACTGGCATCAGGGTTCCGTCTTTCCTAGTAAAAGCACTATCCAGGAGTTCAGCAGGGCGCCCGATAAGATAAGAAGTCAGTATGGCCTTGTTTGATTGAGTAATGCTCTCGGGTGAATCTTGTACTGGGCAGATCAACTTTGTGGCACTCATGCCAATGACTTCGTCTTCTTCCAGGCCCAGTAGTTCGAGCGCTGACTTATTGATGAACGTGATCGAACCAACATTACTGATTCCGAAAATGCCTTCCTGCACCGCATTCAAAAGCAGTAGGCGATCTTCGTCGGCGTTTCTTAATTTTTCATCTACGTGGGCCTTTTGTGTTAGCAATGCGCTTTGCCGTTCTCTCTGTTTTGTCAGCTCTCCTTCTTTCTCGAGCAAGTTAGACGCATCGGCCTTCAATTTCTCTTGGAGGTTTCTGTTCTGCAGGGTCAGTCTGATGCTATGTCGAAAATCACCTGCGATACGCATGGCGATGGGAATGATAAATGCGACGAAGATGAGGTAGCTGCCGCCGAGAGGAATTTGATTCTCTGTGATATTTAGATATATGTAACTGAGATACAGCACTGTAGCGGGAACAGCGAAACTGAAAAATACTTCCCGGAGTACCGACATGGTGGTGGCTGCACCGGCCAATAGACCAGCCAGCCATAGGCTAATGATTCCCACAGTCGCAAACGAAGGGTTCTCAGGGAGTATAAAAGCTGAGCTACCCCAGATAGAGCCTGAGATAAACGCGCCTACGATAAGGAATTGCCAATCAGAATTATAGTTGTGTGAAGTTGAAGGTTTCTGATTATGACGATAGGTGAGGAATGCACGAATTGCAGTGCTGACTACCAAGGCGCCGTACCAAAAAAACGACAGCGGATTGTAAGCTGTTGTCACTAGGAGAAGGAGTAGGAATGAGCCGGTAGCGATATCCGCAAGAAAAATAAGCGGTAGATGGGCCCACAACATCTTGATCTGTTCGCGGCGAAATTCCCTGGGTTCGATCTTGTGCCAGTCGTTCACCGCAGCGATCTTGGTAGAGGCGTTTGTCGAGCTGTCAGTAACCAATTAACTCACCGTTAGATTAGAACTGCAGTGCCAGAGGATAGAGAATCTGCCTATTCCCGCATCTAGCGGAAGCTGCTGCTTCCGTCGAAGTTGCCTGAGTCTCCTATACTTTGCAGGTAAAGCTCAAGTAAAAAAGAGCAGTGCGCTGCCAAGGACTCTGCAGCTGAAATCCTGAGGAGAGCGGCTTGGAAATCACTCTTCCTCAGGCGGCTGCGGGGAAATTGCTAGAATGCATTGAATTGGCCCACGAAATCGGCGTATCTTTGACCTGTGACAGAGTTTTATTGGCTTTCGGGTGCAGAGCATGGGAGCAGAATTGAAACTAAAATTCGAATATCTCGCTGACAGGCCGGCGGACGTGCCTCTGGTCATCGATTGGTGGCGCACTGTCTGGGCCGATCGCATGGGAGGCGATATCGAACTCGCCAGAGAGCAACTGTACAGCTCGCTAAGTAAAACCGAACTGCCTATTCACATACTAGCGACGCTTGATGGCATACCAGTGGGAACGGCAGCTCTCAAACTGCACGAACTTGCGGAAGTATTTCCTGACTACCATTACTGGCTGGGCAGTGTATTTGTGGAGGAGGGGGTTCGCGAGGGACAGATAGCTTCTCAGATGACTCTGCACATTGTAGAGATGGCGAAACGACTGCATTTACCTCATCTCTATCTGCAGACTATCAACCTAAGTGGAGGTCTGTATTCCAAACTGGGTTGGAAGTCGGTAACCGAGTTTACTCACATGCACGAACACGCCTTACTCATGTTTCGGATTCTGTAGAGCCAACAGATGAAAATTATGCGCAGCAAGCCCGGCCACGAGGTCATTCTGGCGAATTACTATCAGGCAAATGAGGCTCACCTCAAAAAATGGAGTCCTCTCATGCCGCGGTCTCATCACTCTGTGGCTAGCTGGACGCTGCGCTTAATCGAACGAGAGATTGAATTCATAGACAATAGCTCGGTACATTTTATTGCTACCAGCGATTCAGAAACTCAGGTCATCGGCACCTGTTCGATTAGTAATATTGTTCGCGGTGTTTTTCAATCCTGTCATATAGGCTATTCAGTGCATAGAAGCTTTGAGGGTCAGGGAAGAATGCAGGAACTAGCTCAATACACTGTCGACTACGTGTTTACTGAGCTTAAGCTGCATCGAATAATCGCCAATTATATGCCAGAGAATAGGCGCTCCGAGGCGCTGCTGAATAGACTCGGCTTCGAACGCGAGGGATATGCAAAACGATTTTTGCAGATAGATGGTGAATGGGAAGATCATGTCTTGAACTCGTTGATCAATAAAAACTACGTCGGCTGACTCAAGCAGGTACCGTAAGGGATAGGGAGGCGAACACATGAGCGACGCAAAGAAAATTGACGCCTATATCGCAAAGCATACAAAATGGTGCGGTCAGCTCGCGGCATTGCGAGCGATACTTACGGGTACGGAACTTGAGGAAGCAGTTAAGTGGGGTAGCCCAAGTTACTCTCTAGATAACAAGATTCTCATGTCTCTAGTCGGTTTCAAAAATCATTGTGCAATCTGGTTTCATCAGGGAGTGTTTCTTGAAGATACGAAGGCAGTTTTAATGAATGCACAAGAGGGAACAACGAAAGGAATGCGCCAGCTTCGCATCTTCGAGGGTGACAAGGTCAATAAAAGGCTTGTTAAGGCCTATGTTATCGAGACTATAGTGAACCATCGTGCTGGGAAAAAGATTGCGTCTGCAAAGAAGACACTTAAAATATCTGTAGAGTTAGATGCAGTACTGAAGAAAGACAAAAAATTAGACGCCGCATTCAATGCCCTAACACCCGGTAGGCAGCGCGAATACGCTGATCATATCGCTTCCGCGAAACAAGAGAAGACGCGGGTCACCAGAATGGAGAAGGCGGCTCCGCTTATACTTCTAGGTGTGGGCCTGCATGACAAAACTAAAAATTGTTAACGCTAATCCAATAACGGATGGTCTCCAAACTGCCCTCGATAGGTCATCCATCGCAATTGCAGACGATATCGAATAAAATCCTCACTCCTTTGCTTCTTTGCACCTTCGGTCATTCAGCTCTGCCGAAGGACGAATCCATTTTGCTTTCTGAACGGCAGAAATGACATCACACTCTGAACATCTCGAAGAAGCAAATAGCGAACTGGCCGTATTGAAGCAGCAGGTGATGGCTGCCTGTTCTTATATAAAGGAGAAATGCTCAAGCGGTGGCGACTTCGATGGGAAGCTATTGGACGACTGGCAGCTTTCCAGCTACGAATTGGCCTTTTGCATGGCGGAGCTCTCTGCCGCAGCGGCATTTAATGATTACGCGCAGAAATTAACCACACAAAAATTCACTCAGGAGCTTGCGCTGAGTTTTTGTGCAGAGACCTTGCAGACAGTTCTAAATCGCCTAGTCGCTCGCGCAACTGACGTCGGCTTAGATAGAGCAAAGCTATTGGACATTCACGTAGGGCTTGTTTACAGAAAGCTGTTAGACACTTACGCGAGTTCAGAGTTCTTGTCGAGTCTAGGCAGTGAGATAGTTGGAAACGATATCCAACGCCTGCCTTCATTACTAAGCGAAGAGAAGGAACTCGTGCGGGAAACCTTTTACCGATTTGCCAATGAAGTGGTAATGCCAATTGCCGAACAGATTCACCGTTTTGATGAAGACATTCCAGACTCGATCCTCCAAGGTGCAGCAGAATTAGGCTGCTTCGGCACGTGTATACCGGAACGATTCGGCGGGCTCCAGCCAGATGATCGGCCAGATAGCCTTGCCATGATCGTTGTGACGGAAGAGCTCTCCCGAGGTTCCCTCGGCGCCGCAGGGAGTTTGATTACGAGGCCGGAGATCGCGGCACGCGCGCTACTCAGCGGCGGCAGTGAACAGCAACAGCAGAAATGGCTTCCTCCGCTTGCAGCAGGAAAGGTGCTCTGCGCTATTTCTATCACTGAGCCCAATACCGGCTCTGATGTCGCTGCCGTCTCTCTCAAGGCAACCCCAACGGAGAACGGATGGCTGCTCAACGGTAGCAAGACATGGTGTACCTTTGCGGGGAAATCAGAGTTGCTCGTCGTATTGGCGCGCAGTAACAAGGACTCCTCACTAGGCTATAAAGGGCTTAGTCTGTTTCTAGTAGAAAAACCGTCGTTCAGCGGTCATGCCTTTAAGCATGCGCAGGCAGATGGCGGTTCTCTGACTGGAAAAGCTATTGCAACCATCGGCTATCGCGGCATGCATTCCTACGATTTATTCTTCGAAGATTTCTTCGTGCCTGCTGAGAATCTTGTTGGCGAGGAAGCCGGCGAAGGGAAGGGGTTCTATTTCACCATGGCGGGCTTCGCTGGCGGAAGAATCCAGACAGCTGCTCGTGCGACAGGCGTGATGCAGGCTGCATTCGAGCGCGCGCTCTCCTATGCAAAAGACAGGAAAGTATTCGGTAGTGCTATCGCAGATTACCAACTTACTCAGGTTAAATTGGCTCGACTGCTAGCGACACTCACAGCGGCGCGGCAATTTAGCTATGCCGTAGCGGAATTAATGGATGATGGTGCCGGTCAGATGGAGGCTAGCCTTGTGAAATTGTTTAGCTGTCGCGCTGCTGAAATGCTATGCCGGGAAGCATTGCAGATTCATGGAGGCATGGGCTATGCAGAAGAGTCGCCAGTAAGTCGCCTTTTCGTTGATGCTCGCGTACTCTCTATATTCGAAGGTGCGGAAGAAGTTCTGGCAATAAAAGTTGTTGCTCGAGAATTGGTCGAAGGTTCTTCCTGAGGCTTTTGGTCAAATTCGGGTCTAGCCGGTACGCAAGATCAATGGAGAAGTAGAGTAATGACATTCGATCCTGAGAAGCTATTGAGCAAGGATTTCCCTACTGTTCAACAAACCTACACAGCCAAAGACTGTATGTTATACGCCTTGGGTGTGGGCATGGGAGTTGATCCCTTAGATGAAGAGAGCCTGCGCTTCGTCTATGAAGAGGGCTTGAAAATATTGCCGAGTCAATTGGTAATGATGGCGCATCCAGGATTTTGGGCGAAGGAAGAAGACACCGGGCTGGATTGGGTCAAGGTGTTGCATGCGGGCCAAGAAATAATCATGCACAAGCCATTTCCAAACGAAGGCACAGTCGAGGCGAAAACACGTATAACTAGCGTAACCGATAGGGGTGAGCGTATAGGAGCGCTAATCGTTTCGGACAGGGTAGTCAGCGATGTCGTTACAGGAGAAGATATCTGTACGCTCGTTACAACTATATTGGCCAGAGGGAACGGAGGGTTTGGCGGAGAACGCAAAGCAACTCCGAAGACCGACATCATACCCAAGCGCGAGCCTGATATGGTTTGTGATTTGCCCACGCTACCGCAGCAGGCTCTCATCTATCGCCTATCAGGCGACTTCAATCCACTTCATGCCTCACCCTTGGTGGCAAGAAATGCAGGGTTTAAGGCGCCGATTCTGCATGGACTCTGTACGATGGGCGTTGCAACGCATGCGCTAATAAAGAGCTGCTGTGACTATGATACTTCGCGGTTCAAGCGTATGCGGCTCCGCTTCTCGGCACCTGTCTATCCCGGCGAAACTATCCGCACTGAGATCTGGAAGAATGGAAACGAAATGGCATTTCGTTGTAAATCTTTGGAGCAGGACAAGATTGTAATCAACAACGGTTATCTTTTAGCCGAATAAGTTCGACTAAGATCATCTCGACGAAGTTGCACAGGGATGTGCAACCATTGCCCGTTAAGGGCAATGCGAGTGCGCGAAAAGCAAGTGAAATGACATTTTACGCCAGCTTTTGGCKCACGCCTTACTAAGAAAGTCATGGATGACTTTTTTAGTATCGAATAAACAGTTGCACAGGGATGTGCAACCATTGCCCGTTAGGGCAATGCGAGTGCGCGAAAAGCAAGTGAAATGACATTTTACGCCAGCTTTTGGCGTACGACAGTCTGAAAAAATCATGGATGAGTTTTTCAGTATAGACTAAATAGAGGAGCACACTTGCAAGCCTTACTAAGTGGAATGCGTGTAGTCGAAGGAAGTGCTTTCATAGCAGCTCCTTCCGGTGGTATGACTCTTGCGCAACTCGGAGCAGATGTTATTCGCTTCGATCAGATCGGCGGCGGGATTGACTACCGTCGTTGGCCTATCACTGACAAAGGCAAGAGTCTGTATTGGCACAGCTTGAATAAAGGTAAGCGCTCCTTCGCCGTCGACTTTCGCAAACCCGAAGGAAAGGAGCTCCTCACGCAGCTCATTTGCGCTGATGGTGAAGACGCCGGCATCTTTCTAACAAACTTCCCCGCGAAGGGCTGGCTAGCCGATACCGAGTTGCGTGCGCGACGTCAGGATCTCATTTATCTCAATCTAACCGGCGACCGTCACGGCGGCAGTGCGTTGGATTACACTGTTAACAGCAAGGTGGGGTTACCGTTTCTTAGCGGAGATGGCGAGAGCCCCAGCAATAACCCTTTCCCGGCTTGGGATGTCATCGCAGGTCAACACATTGCCCTAGGTTTGCTTACTGCCGAGCGGCACAGGAGAATTCATGGCCAAGGGCAGTTCATACGACTCGCGCTCGCTGATGTCGCGCTGGCAACTATGGGGCATCTTGGCTATCTAGCCGAAGCAGAAGTGAACAAGGAGCCACGACCGTCTGTTGGGAACCACGTCTTCGGCAGCTTCGGCCATGACTTCAAGTGCAAGGATGGTGAGCGCGTAATGATAGTTGGAGTCAGCCCGAATCAGTGGAAGGCCATAGTACGGGTCACGGAGACGGAGGCACAAGTCGCTGAGCTGGAAGCGAGTCTGGGTCTCGATTTCAGCAACGAGGGAGATCGCTTCAGGGCGCGCGAAAAATTGAAGGAACTCTTCGAGCCCTGGTTCGGCCAGCGAGATTCGCACAACGTGCACCGGGCGCTCGATCAGGCTTCAGTATGCTGGGGCCCGTATCAAACAATACAACAACTCGTTCAGACCGATAGCGACTGCAGCGTCGACAACCCACTATTCGAGAAGGTAGAGCAGCCAGGTATCGGTGAGTATCTAATGCCATCGAATCCACTAAACTTCGAAGGCTTCGGAAATGTTCCGGTGACACCTGCGCCCGTGCTCGGTCAGCATACTGATGAGATACTTGCAGATACCTTAGGTCTTTCGGGAAGTGAGATTGGCAAACTACATGATAGCGGTGTAGTGGCTGGCCCTAGCGCCTAAAGTAAACTAATTCTAGAAAAATTGGGACGCTCAGGAAAATGAAAGAAAGCGAAAAGACTGCTTCCATATCAGTAATGTTAGAAAAAGCCGCGCGAACTATTTTTCGGAAGACGCGACAATAAATTTGTTTAGGTAGCCCAACCACCCGCCAAAGGAATTATCTGTCCCACCATATGGCGGCAGTCTTCACGTGAGAGGTAGGCGGCAAGTTGTGCTGTTTCGCTTGCTGCTCCGATTCTGTTCGTAGGCACATTACGCTTTATATGTTCCAGAAATTTTTCGTTGTCGAGAATATCGTCTGGATAGTAGGTATTGTTGTTGATGTAATTCTGCGCGATAGCATTTACCTGAATATTACTGCGCGCCAACTCCAGCCCAACCGCCTTGATGAAACCGTTTTGTGCGTCGCGCGCAGCACAGTAGGCGGCATTATTGGGGATGCCACGCAGCGGTGCGGCACTCGTTACCGCAATAATCTTTCCGCTTTTTCTCTCCAACATCTGCGGTGTGACCGCACGCACGAGATACATCAATGGATGTACTAGGGAATCGAACAGTAGATTCCAATTTTCGTTGTCGATATTCTGCACCGGTCCCGTCATCGGTGGTTCGGCAAGATTCGCAACGAGGATGTCGATGTCACCTGCGTTGGCCACGAGTTCGTTGACTTCCTGTTCGCTTTGCATCTCGGCTGGGCCGGCGATCACATCGATATCAAGCTCTTCAAACTTCTCCTTGATCGCATTGCCCATGTATCTATCGCAGCAAGTTACCAGCGCAGTTCTAGTCGACATCATCCGGCCCCATTCTGATTCGAGTTCATTTCCATTAGGTGTAACACAAACTTCTCCAAGGTCTCATAGGGCTGGCAGCCAACGACGACTAAATCATTGCCATAGAACGT
>NVUL01000027.1 GCA_002401885.1 SAR86 cluster bacterium | reverse complement strand
CATATCAAGGGAATAGATTACCGCAGGCAACAAGACTTCTGGTACCTCGCCATTCACAATTTTACGGGCCAGGCCTTCAGCGATGGCCGTTTTACCAACACCGGGGTCCCCTACATAAAGCGGGTTATTCTTGGAACGACGGCACAGGATTTGAATTGTCCTGTCCACTTCTTCTTCGCGTCCGATCAAGGGATCAATTTTCCCTTTAATCGCTTTTTCGTTCAAATTGACGCAATAAGCATCAAGAGATTCTGTCGATGGATTGGTGTCATCCTCTTCAGGTCCCTCTTTATTCTCAGACGAAAATGTACTATCAGTCCCAGTGACAACGCGGGCTGTTTCTTTGCCAGCGGCCTTTGCAACCCCATGACTTATGTAGCTAATCGCATCAAGCCGGGTCATCTCTTGCTTTTGAAGGAAGTAGGCCGCGTGGCTTTCTCTCTCTGAGAAAATTGCGACGAGCACGTTGGCTCCCGTTACCTCTTCACGGCCTGAGCTTTCAACATTGATGAGAGCCCTCTGTACAACTCGTTGGAAAGACAATGTTGGTCTTGCTTCAACAAAACCGTCCATGACCAGATCATCCAGCTCATCTGTAATAAATTCATCAAGATCTCTACGTAATTGCTCAAGATTTACGTTGCAAGCACGCATAACACCAGTGGCTTCCTGATCTTCAGTCAGGGAGTATAACAAATGCTCCAGCATGGCAAATTCATGTCGACGTGAGGTGGCCAACGCGATTGCTCTATGTAGGCTTTCTTCGAGAGAGTTGGAAAATCCTGGCACTATTCTTTCTCCATTGTACATTGAAGAGGATGTTGATTTTTTCTTGCAAAATCAATTACTTGAGATACTTTTGTTTCGGCGATTTCATACGGAAACACACCGCAATTCCCAACCCCTTTTTGGTGAACATGCAACATAATTTGGGCTGCGGCTTGTTCGTCCATTCCAAAAAATCGTTGCAGAACGAACACCACGAACTCCATCGGGGTATAATCATCGTTTAACAACAGAACACGCCACAGGGAGGGCTTTTTAACCTTGGGTTTAATCTTAGTTACAACACCCGTTCCAGCGCCGTCATCGTCATTATTATGGTCGTCACCACTCATCATTTTTTTCAACGAACTAATTTTCCGTATTTACCATTTTTTGTGCATTACGCTAAAAGCGGACAAAACTGCCCCCCTATACATAGTTAGAGATCTTAGCAGCAATTTCAAAATAAATGATAAACTGACCCCAAAAAAAATAAAATAAATTTGAAAAACCCGCAGCGACACTGAATTTTCATTCCGTTTTAAACATTGCGGATCTAGTCCATGGCATGAGAGATCAGCACAACGCAAAAAAAAGAGGCCCGGGAAACCCGAGCCTCTATACTGAGATGGCATACTAAATGGCGCTGAACTTAAGCGCTTTTTGTGAATTTTTCCATATTGGCAGTGAATGTCGCGCCAAAAGGTTCCAGCAAAGTTTTAGTTGCGTCGAAAATCATTGTGTTCAACTTACTAACTTCACTAACATATCCTTCTACTGAGCTACGCGCATATTTTGTTTGCAGCTCAACAGCTTTTTGTACATCGCCAGCTTCAAGTACTGACCGTGTCAGGGCGAAATAATCAGCGACTTGACCTGTGTTGAAGTCAACGATCTCTGCGCCCAATTTTTCAGTTTTTTCAACAGCAGCAGAACCGGCTTCAAATAATGATTCCGCGCTTTCGTTGTCATAAAACTTATTTTCGCCAAGAGTTTTTGTGGCTTTCAAAATCTGTTCTTTGCCGTCTTTAAGAACTTTTGCGTAGTTTGTCTTAAATGCTTCACTACTTGTTTTGAAAGCATCCTCGGCAGCATCGGTACCAGACAAGAACGCATCTTGTAGTGTTTTACGGTTTGCAGTCAGGAGTACTTCAAAATCTTTTGTTACATCTGCTGTTGGTTTTTCGCCAGTAGCAGTCTTCGCTTTTGTATTGCTCATAAGTAGGCCTTTCGAATATCACCTCAAATTATGCTGCGTTGCAACAATATGATGTTTATATATTCATCAAGCCTGTTATGTCAACCATTATTGTGCACTGCACAATTTTTCAAAAATCGAATTAATGCATTGATTTATATCATAAAATTTGAATTACTGAGAAAAGAAGAAAAATTATTTTGCATCGCACATTAATTTACATGACGATTTTTTAATAAACTTCGACCCAGATCAAAGCTTCAAACCATTATTGCCAACTTCTAAAGAAAAATACCCGATGCTATCTGTATCCGCCCCTCCTCTTGGTCGGCCACCGCGTATATGAATGATCGGCTCTTTTACTTCTGCGACTTTCGATCCGGTTTTATCCGCCTTGGATAACACGTCAATAAACGGCAAATTCGCAATATCGGCATTCTCTTTGGTCCACGCATAATATTTGAAGTTTCCGTCCCGACATACCATCGCAATCCAGTAGAATTCATCAGAATGTAGAACTAGCCCCTCTTTGGCAGGTTGTTCAAAACCGACAGATATAAGAGCATTATCTATGGATATGAGCGTATCCATATCAATCATTTCATCTGATTTAAGATTGCTAACGAAATCCAGCCCCTTCGTACTCACATCAATTTCACTACCGATGCCGCGGGAAAAGACACGTGTTTTTTGAAGGCCTGTATCGGCTTTAAATTCTTGGCTTATGTCATACGCCCGAACTTGTTGTTCATATAGGGCGTTAAAAACCAACCTATATTTTGACGGACCGCCTACAGAGCAATTATTCCGAATATCATCCCCATTTAGATACGAGAAATACTGAAAGGGGCGCGTCAAAGGGTTTCCGGGACCTCCCGTTGCACTACAAGCGGTTACAAAAAGGAGGGCCAAAAGCGCCAGCCATTTTCGGTCGAATTTTTTCATGGGGATTTTAAACCTATTACAGATTGATCACTGATTCTTAACTTTACGCCCCTACAATACAACAATCATCTAATTAATTATTTATCGCATGTAAGAAAAATTCTGTTATTTTGTCACACAATACCAAATGTTATTTCAGAGTTCACTCGATTTTGTTGGACATGATTCGTGTGTTTTTTTACACTCCATATGAATATAAAATTCATGATGCGATTACGCTAAGCGTTAATGACTAATAGAATTATTTCGAACTAGTAATAAAGAACAGAAAGTTGCTTCGTAAAAGTATGAGTAAAATGAGTCAAAAAAGAGGCGGGAAGTTCTTATCGGCGACCAAACTGTTACAGGTTTGTTACGCCTTTTCTCTTTTATTCATCCTCCTTATTCCAACTTCAAGTGAAGCAAGATACGCATCTATTGTTATGGATAGCCGTACAGGACAAGTTCTTTTTTCCCGAAATGCAGATGATCGATTATACCCAGCCTCCCTCACCAAAATTATGACGCTGTACATGGCATTTGACGCGTTAAGCCGCGGAGAACTCAAATTTGATCAATATTTGAAAGTTTCAAAACGAGCTGAGGGGCAAACGCCAACGAAATTAGGATTGAAAGCTGGAAGCACGATTAAGGTTAAGGATGCAATCTTTGGTTTGATTACAAAATCTGCCAATGATGCTGCTACAGTCCTTGCAGAAGCAATGGCCCCGACTGAGGCTGCCTTTGCGCGGAAGATGACAAAGAGAGCACAAAAATTAGGAATGAGCCGGACCAGCTTCCGAAACGCCAGTGGCCTTCCTAACCGTAGACAAAGAAGTACAGCCCGGGATATGGCCTTGCTCGGTGCAGCCATGATCCACGATTTTCCGCAATATTATAACTATATGTCCCTGCAAAGTTTTAACTACAAAGGGAAATCCTACAAAAACCACAACAACCTCTTGGGAAAATATGCTGGTGCAGATGGTATCAAGACCGGATATATTCGAGCATCAGGTTTTAACCTTGTTGCTTCGGCAAAACGTGGTAGCAACCGTTTGATTGGCGTTGTTTTTGGTGGCCGGTCGGCTAAAAGCCGTGACCTTCATATGAAAAAGCTTCTGGATAAGGGCTTTCACAAGATAGAAAATATCAACCCCACGATTGTGCCTGTACCGCAAGCGCGCCCAGTAATGGCATCCCTTGGAATGTCTCACCGCAACAGTACAGCAACCAAGACAACGTATGCCCGAGCAGCAGCGGCCCCGCGCCCGGTTAAAGCGGTTCAGATCGCAAATAATGGCCGTTGGGGGATACAAATCGGTGCTTTTTCTCGGGCAACTAAAGCAAAAAACCAACTACTGAAAGCCGCAAGCCTGACCGGTGGCATGATGAAGGGTCGGCCTTTTAATATCCAGCGAGTGATGACCAAAGGAACGCCTATATACCGCGCGCAAATGATTGGTTTTTCGCAAAGCGAAGCACAAAGCGTCTGCCGCTCTCTTCAACGGAAAGCCTTTACTTGCTTTGCTGTCTCTCCGATAAATGGAAATCTGGTTAAGGTTGCCCTTAACTAATCGTGCCTTTAAAACTGATTAAGCGGAATTTTCAAATAAGCAATCCCGTTGTCTTCAGGTTCCGGAATTTTTCCACCGCACATATTTACCTGCACAGAGGGAAGTATAAGCGCGGGCATATTTAATTCTTTATCCCTTGCGCTTCTCATAGTGACAAACGCCTCTTCACTAATATCGTCGCGAATATGAACATTGCTCTTTCGCTGCTTAGAGACTGTCGTTTCCCACTCGAAGCCCCGTCCCTCGTGACCATAATCATGGCACATGAATAGCCGGGTATCCTCAGGAAGGGACAATATTCTTTTTATTGAGACATAGAGTTGAGACGCGTCTCCGCCCGGAAAATCGCAACGCGCGGTCCCGAAATCAGGCATAAAGAGAGTATCCCCAACAAACACCATATCCTCAACTTTGTAACTGACGCAGGCGGGCGTATGGCCTGGCGTGGAGAAAACTTCAATGGCAAGCTCACCGAACGACAACAATTCTCCATCATCAAGGAGCTTATCAAAGGCTTCAACTGTACCTTGAAGGTTGAAGAGCCCATTGAAAGCATTTTGCACAAGGGAGACATTTTTCCCAATACATATCTCGCCTCCCAATTGTGACTTCAAATATGGGGCGGCCGAGAGATGATCCGCATGAACGTGAGTCTCCAGTATCCATAGATTTTCAAGATTTTGTTCTTGAATGAAGGAAATCACTTCATCTGCTGCGAAGGTTGATGTTGTACCCGAACTCGGATCATAATCGAGCACACTATCAATGATCACACTTTTTTTATGAACCGGATCAAACACCACATAGGTTATTGTATTTGTTGCTTTGTGGAAAAAAGCTTTCAGTTCCGATTTCATTTAAATCTTCCCATAATTCATCTTACTCGGCGCGGGCACCATCACCCAATACATGTAATGATAGTCAGTCTTTTTCAAGCTGAGATAAAAGGTGTACCGCCAGTTGCGCGGCAATTTTGCCATTATTTAGGGCCAGCGCCATATTTACTTCACTTGTTTTTCCGTTCGACAAACGGTTCAAAGCCCCAAGGATGTATGGTGTAATAGCAGCCCCTTTTGCACCAGCGTCTACGGCTGCCTGCCGTGCTTTTTCAACCAATGCATCAACTTCTGCATTATCCATCGCATATTCTGCTGGAATTGGATTACAAACAAGCATGCCTGAGGGCAGCCCCAATTTAAAATGCATGCACGCTATCTGCGATAATTCTTCCATATTTGACACGGATGCAGGGACAGGAAGTCCGCTGGATATGCTATGGAATGCGGGGAATGTATCGGTTTTATAACCGATGACAGGAACACTGTAACTCTCCAGAACTTCAAGGGTCGCCGGTAAATCAAGGATAGATTTAGCGCCTGCAGCAACAACAACAACGTTGGACCGAGAAAGTTCAAGAAGATCAGCGGACACGTCAAACCCGCCCCCGCCCTCTTCAGCACGATGAACACCACCGATGCCGCCAGTCGCGAACACTCGAATGCCTGCAAGTTCTGCTATATAGGATGTGGACGCAACAGTTGTTGCCCCTGTTTTGCCGCCACCCACAGCGACGGGCAAATCGCGGACAGAGCATTTCAAAACATCATCAGACGTTGCCAGCAACTCAAGTTCGTCCTCAGTCAGTCCGCACTTAATCCGTCCCTTAATAATCGCGATTGTCGCCGGAACAGCTCCTTCAGCAAGGATGATTTCTTCCATTTTCGCAGCGAGTTCTATATTCTTCGGATATGGAAATCCATGACTGATAATAGTTGATTCCAACGCAACAACAGGTACACCCGCCTCTAGTGCTTGCTTGACAGCCGGTGAATAATCGATTTCCATAAAACATCCTCTTCAGTGCCCGTAAGTTGGGTCATTTATATCCTATAAGGCCGTACTCTTTCACTCCCACCGGATCAAGAAAATAATTCTAGACAGTTGCCATCAGCTACTGACTTTGACTACTCTTAACAAAATCAGGCAATAACAAAAATAAAGAGCTCAAAATGAAATCATCAAATAAAGTCGCCATTGTTACTGGTTCTGCAACAGGTACAGGTGCTGCCATCGCCATCGCCCTCGCGAAAAAGGGCTATAACGTTGTGATCAATTACACCAAGAGCAAAACAGAGGCAGAAGAGACGTGCAGACTCGTTGAAGATGCCGGTGCCCAGGCCCTTCTTTTTCAAGGTGATGTTTCAAAAGATGCAGATTGTCGCGCCATGGCGGCCGCAGCCGTTGAGAAATGGGGCCGTATTGATGCGCTCGTCAATAACGCTGGCCGGACCAAATTTGTCCCTCATCAGGATTTAGAGGATCTGTCTTTTGAAGACTTTCAGGACATTTATGCTGTAAACACTATTGGCCCCTTCCAGATGTCTCGTGCTTGCGCGCCCCACTTAAAACAGTCCGGCAAGGGTCGAATTGTTATGATTTCTTCAGTTGCAGGCACCCATGGCCATGGATCATCTCTAGCTTACGTGGCGTCCAAAGGCGGATTAAACTCCATGACCAAAGGACTGGCGCGAGTAATGGGCCCTGAGATAACAGTCAACGCCATATGCCCAGGCATGATTGAAACCCGCTGGTTGCGGGAAGGATGGGGTGAAGAGAATTACGAGAAAAATCGCGCCGCAATGACACGAAAAGTACCCTTAAAAAAAGTCGCCCAACCAGAAGACATCGCCGATGCCGTGCTCTGGTTTATTGAAGGGGGAGCCTTGGTTACAGGCGAGCTTTTGATCGTCGATGGTGGAATGCACCTGGTTAGCTAAATTATACTTTTTGCGAGTATTTCTGACACTAAATCAAGCCTCTTTCTTTAAAAAGGTAATATTAAAATTACATAAATAATAAAAAAGTTACTTTTTTTGATAGTCTTTTTCCGATACTCTCCTAAGTCAGAGAAGTGAGCTAGGCCCCGCACCTGAAAATTCATAACACCGTGCGGGGTTTAATTCAAAAGTATGGAATTGCGTATGGATCAGAAAATGGCTTCACTTCCAAGGACCGACGATAGCAAGCCTAACAGCCCAGGTCGCTTATTAATTGTCGACGACGAACGCGCCTTTGCAGAGTATGTTGGCGAAGTTGGCTCCACAATGGGATATGATGTTGTTGTAACCGATAACGCGATGGATTTTATGTCCTCTTATCGTGAAACAAGACCTACAACACTTGTTCTCGACATAATCATGCCAGGGGTTGATGGCGTTGAACTTATTGGCTGGCTTGCTCAACAAAAATGCACCTCGAAAATAGTGATCGTCACCGGCTTTAACGCACGCTACGTTGAACTTGCTGAAAATTTGGGGGAGGCACATGGCTTAGCCCACATTCAAAGCCTGACAAAACCTGTGAAACTCTCCGTTTTGAGAGACGCATTGTCATAATTTCATGAAAAGCGCCCTTCCGTCGCCAAATGCTGCCCAGCTCGATTTCGCTCTTACGTATCCCTATGACCGACCTGATCATTCTTACTGCCTAGTTGGGTCTGAAATTACCGCTATTCCAACGGATCTTTCACTATCCGGAAGAATACCGGTCATTGCCTGTGGATCGAATGCAGCACCCACCCAGTTGGTCCGAAAATATAACAACATAAATACGAATCCAATTTATGTAACAAAAGCAAAATTGGACAATTTCCTGTGCTGTTATTCAGCCCATATCACGTCCTACGGATCCATACCAGCAACCCTTGCCTACATACAAGGGACCTCAACTGACTGTCATATCACTTGGCTTACAGAGCAGCAGTTAGAGCACATGCATAAAACAGAATCCGTCGGAAAAAACTACCGTTATTCCAGACTTGATAACCTAAATCTGTTCTGTGAGGAAAAAGGCCAAATAGCTACCGCCTACTGCTATGTCAGTCTTTTAGGCAATTTGCAGGATAAAGGAGCCCCGATTGCTGTCGCCGGAATAGAGGCAACGCCTCCGCCCCCCCTTCAACTCGATCAAACCTCAATACAGGAAAAGGTGTTGGCGGAAATAGCACCCGAATTATCTGTGACTGAATTTGTCTTCAGTAACATTTCAAATAGTCAGCTCAGGCGTGATAGAGTAGATCTAATAAAGCGAAATGCCAAAGCATTTAGCTACCCTTATGAACAGTTTATTTTGACCTAGGAAACGCAAATATGGCCGTTAAGAGCGAAGAAGAGCTCCGAGAGATTTACAAGCAGCCTAAAGAAAGTGTTTTAAAAAAGATCCTGCCCAAATTGGATAAGCATTGCAGGAATTTTATCGAACATTCGCCCTTCCTTGTTATGGCAACAGCAAATTCAGACGGCCAAGCGGATGCCTCCCCAAAAGGAGATGCTCCCGGATTTGTAAAAGTCGTGGATGACCATACCCTTATTATACCTGATCGCATTGGCAATAACATTGCTGATTGTTTACGGAACATTCTGCAAGTGCCTGAAATCGGTTTGATATTCTTTATTCCGGGTATACGGGAGACGTTGCGTATAAACGGTTCTTGCCAAATCATAGCAGATGAGGAGACTCTCGCCCCTCATGCGGTAAACGGAAAGCCTCCTCAATCAGCATTCAAGGTGACGGTTCGCGAAACCTATATGCATTGCGGGAAATCTATAATTCGGTCTGACTTATGGGAGCAAAAAAATAGGGTCGATCAAAAAAATTTCCCGACCCTCGGGCAAATATTGTCAGAGCAGATTGGCGAATTAGATGCCACAGACACCGATGTGCGGCTGGAAAATTCATATAAGAACAAACTGTACTAAGCAATTTATCCTAACATGCACAACACATCGAAATCACTTGCCATTGTTGGGATAGGAGGAGCTGTCTTTTTCCTCTTGGACCTCCCCTTGGCATGGATGATGGGGTCGATGTGTATAACAACTGTGTTTGCGCTGCGGGGAGTGGAACTCAACGTCCATCCTCCTCTTAAAAATATAATGGTTGCGGTTCTGGGGGTTATGCTGGGCAGCAATTTTTCACCTGATACGCTTGGAAATATGATGCAATGGAGCAATGGCCTTTTGCTTTCCTTCGTCAATATTTTCATTTCCATGTCACTTGTATATTTCTACTATAGAAAAGTCGGAAAACTGGACCGGACGACCGCTTATTTTTCTGCTGCTCCCGGCGGTTTCAACATCATGTATGAGGTGGGTGAAGCTAAAGGCGGCGATGGCCGTAAAATTGCTCTGATCCATGCCACCAGAATTTTACTACTGGTCATGACCGTACCCATTGCATTTCGCTATGGCGTTGAAATTCAAGAAACAAAAGCATCCCTTCCTTTGTTTGGGCGTTGGGAAGAGCTTACTCAATATGGATGGCTGTTTTTGGCAGCGGTCGCAGGCTATTGGGGCGGCAAAGTATTAAAAATACCTGCTTACCACCTTATGGGGCCTTTATTTGCCGCCGCGGCGTTTGAGCTGAGCGGTTTTATCGATGTTAAGCCGCCATTACTCGTGATATATGCAGCCCAACTGGTTATAGGCACCTCATTGGGTCTTCGGTTCCTCGGCATATCAGTTCGTGAAGTTCGTCAGGTTATTTTGCTCAGTTGCGGATCGACCGCGTTAATGATTGCAATCGCCTCCCTCCTCGCCGTCCTAGGCTCCACCTTTGTGGGGGTTAGTATACCCGGGTTAATTCTGGCATTATCTCCCGGTGGCTTAGCTGAAATGTCTCTGGTCGCATTGGCCCTTGGCATTGACGTGGCTTTTGTCTCCATAATTCATGCTATCAGAATTACCTTTATTATTGGCGTCATTCCCCTCGCCTATCCTGTGGTTAGTCATTTCTGGACGCGCCGCAAAAAGGCCTAGACTATAGACGTTAAGGCCGCGCGCTTAACTCGTGGATAGGCAATTCCCAACGTAATCCCCCGCATCGCCATGAAGATGGCGAGCGCGGCCCACAATCCATGCATTCCCCATATCTCTCCGAGAAAATGAACCGCTATGAAATAAGCAAGTGCAGAAAGGATCATACCGTTTCTCATTTCTTTTGACTGCATTGCGCCGACAAAAATACCATCCAGTTGATAGGCCCAAACAGAGACCAACGGCATCAAAACCAGCCATGGCAGATACGTATAGGCAACGGTGCGAACATCTTCGATATTGGTTAAGAGATTGACGACAGAAACCCCAAAAATGCCGTAAATCAAAGAATAGAGAAGAGCAACACAACACGCCCAAAAAGAGCTAACAAGTACAACTTGCTTTAATCTGCTTTCCTTTCTTGCCCCAATTGCGGCCCCAACCAATCCTTCCGCCGCATGAGCGAACCCATCCAGCCCAAAGGCTAGAAAATGCATAAAATTCATCAATACTGCCGTTGCCGCCAAAGCCTCTTCACCGATTTTGGCGGCTTCTGCTGTGAAATAGGCGAAGGAGAAAATTAACAGGATGGTTCGAATGAAAATATCTAGATTAACTTTCAAAAGTTTGACAGCCTTAGTGACGGATAGAATAGAGCTTTTAATCCAAGCTCCGCCAATTCGTCTCAGCTCCTTTACAACCAAGACAAAGCCAACGAATACAGCGGAATATTCTGCGATAACCGACGCCAAAGCCACACCTTGAATGTCCAGCCCCAGCCATATGACAAAAACTAAATCCAGCGCAATATTCACGACATTCATGAAAATTTGTGTGAATAGGACCGCTCGCGTATTTCCAAGGCCAATAAAAAATCCGAGCAAAGTATAATTGAACAGAACAGCTGGCGCGCCCCATACCCGATAGTTAAAATAAGTGGAAGCCCCCTGTTCTACCTGCATGTTGGAGCTAACCAAATTGAGGGCTAATTTTAAAATCGGAACCTGCAAGACAATAATCGTCAGAGAGATCAAAAGCCCAAGCAATAAGGATTGAGCAAGAACCGTCCTGATCTCTTGGCCGTCATTGGCACCTGCTGCTTGGGCCACAAAACCAGTGGTTCCCATGCGCAAGAACCCGAACCCCCAATACAGGAAACTCATAATCATAGCGCCGATGGCAACTGCCCCCAAATAGGAGGCTTCAGGTAAATGACCAATAACAGCCGTATCCACAGCCCCTAACAACGGGACCGAAAGGCCAGATAAAATTATTGGCCAAGCACGGTGCAGTATTTCTTTGTGCATGGGGGATGCAAAAAAGGGGGGCATAATCAATTTTACCTAAAATCCAAACGTGTCACGCAGTTTATATCCCGCCATGGCGATCGGCAGGAACCAAGGTTGCCCTTGGTAATAGGCTTTACTTTCAAAAGGTAATCCATCAAAAGCCGTATCGCCTTCGCTTGATTTTAAAATTTTCAAAGCAACTTTGTGTCCCAGATAACCAGACATAGCCACGCCGGACCCACAATAGCCTAGAGCAAAGTAAATTCCCTCGTCATGACCAATTGCAGGTAGTGCGTCAAAACTATACGCCACATTCCCAGTCCAGACATGGGACACAGCGACGTCCCTTAGTTGAGGAAATATATCGGCGAGTCTCTTTTGCAAAGCTCTAGCCTGAACATCAGGGGTTGAGGGTAATACCGTTGGTCGCCCTCCCAAAAGAACCCGCGTTCCATCTGGGGATGGTCGAAAATAGCTTAACATTTTCCTAGAATCCGCAATCATTCTCCCCGTGGGGAAAAGGCTGGAAACCATTTCTTTGGATAATTTTTCCGTTGCAATCATTGTGCTGCCAATCGGGATTACCTTTTTCTCCAGAGAGGGATAGACACCACCGCTATAGCCGTTAGTTGCAATCACGACCTTGTCGCAATTAATGGTCCCAAGGCTCGTATCAATTAAATATGTACCCGATTTCTTTTTTATGGCCTTTGCAGTGCAAGGAGCCAAAATCAAGCCCCCGTTCTTTTCAACTGCTGAAGCTAATCCTTCCACAAATTTAGCTGGATGCAAGCCGCCTGTATCGAACTGCCGAAAGCCACCAACATACAAATCAGAAGCGATATCCTCCTGACATTGTCCTTTACCGATAATCTCATCCTCAATTCCTAAATGCTTCTGCTTTAGGGCCGTCTCTTTCTTCATTGCATCAAGGTGCTTTTCAAGAACAGCTGGATATAGCCGCCCTTTCAAATTCAAATCACATTCAATTTCCTCATCACCAACGAGCTTTTTGACAAAATCGACCGAATTCAGAGATTCTCGGTATATTGCTTCTCCACGCTCTATCCCATACTTTGCCATCAACCCGCTTAATCCAGGCTTTAATAAATTGCTTATCATACCGCCATTGCGACTACTTGCGCCAAAACCTGGTAGCTGAGTATCTAGCACAACGACTGACAGGCCAGATTTTGCAAGGGTCAAGGCAGCAGAAAGTCCCGTATACCCAGCTCCAACGATCACAACATCCTGCGTTCCTGATGGGAGATCATGGATCGCTGGTTTGGGTTCTGCCGCTTCCCACCAATAGGGAAAATATGATATATTCAGACTTTCAGATTTTTTATTCACGGATTTACCAAACTAAAAAAGGATGAATACTGAGGCGCATTTGAATTCCTCCTCACTTAATCCTAACTTTAAATGGAATGGAACCTTAAAATTGAAGGCAATATAAAATGGGCCGTGACCTGGATCAAAATAAAAAAGGCACAACTTCAAACGACGTTGATGCTTTTCTGAAAAAAGTCAGCTCAATTCAAAAAGTGCGCGACACCCCAACGGCTGGCCGCTTGATTTTTGCCATTGATGCAACAGCAAGCCGCCAACCGACTTGGGATCATGCCAGCCACCTGCAAAGGGAAATGTTCAACGCGGCGACAATTGCAGGTAAACTAGAACTACAAATCGCTTTTTTTAGAGGTTTCGGTGAATTTAGAGCGACTCCTTGGACACAAAAAAGTGAATCCCTGATCGCCCCCATGTCCCGGGTCAGCTGCCTTGGTGGTCACACGCAAATTGAAAAAGTGCTCAAACACACCTTGCGCCAAACCAAAGAAAAACAGGTGAATGGACTGGTGTATATTGGTGATTGCATGGAAGAAGAAGCCGATAAATTATGCCATCTCGCAGGACAATTGGGAATGCAAGGTGTGCCGGTTTTTGCATTTCAAGAAGGCTCCGATACCACGGCTGAAACTTGCTTTCGGCAGATAGCTAAGCTGTCGGGGGGCGCTTTTTGTAAATTTGACATGCAAAGTGCTGAAAAGCTTAAGCTTCTCTTAAATGCAGTTGCTGTATATGCTGCGGGTGGGCGCAAGGCGCTTTTAAAATATAGTCAAAAAGTTGGAGGGGAAACACTTTTGCTGGCTCGCCAGGTTAAGTAACTCAAAATCATGCTCGCATATTTTATTATTGGGATAGCCCTGCTGGCTGCATTGATTATTGGTGGCAAAAGCCTCGCCAATGCAGAACCAAAGCATATTATTCGTGCCTTTCGCATTGCAGGCGCAATTATATTGGGAGCGCTGGCCGCTTTTTTTGCCTATACGGGCCGTTTTCAAATTGCTCCGCCCCTCGCGCTAATTGCTCTTTTTTTACTTAGAAAAAAGCCTTTATTTGGTCGTAGCACCCCCTCTTCTGGGCAGAAATCTGAAGTCACTACAGATTGGCTTTACGCCATTTTGGACCATGATTCTGGAGAGATGGACGCAGAAATCCTGCAGGGTGAATTTATGGGGGAAAGGCTATCGCAGCTCAGTCTCCAGCAGCTTCAAGAACTAAGTCGATCCCTTGAAGAGGATGAGCAGAGCGCAGCCATTTTGGTAACGTTTATTGAGCGGAATTTTTCTGATAGCGAAGATACGCAAGGCACGGATTCGGGGGGATATTCCAATCACACTCAGCAAACCGGTATGAGCCGTACTGAAGCCTTTGAAATACTTGAATTAGACCCGGCAGCGAATGAGGCTGATATAAAAGCTTCTCACAAAAGGCTCATGAAAAAATTCCACCCCGATCACGATGGATCGTCCTACATGGCAGCGAAACTCAACCAAGCCAAAGAAGTCCTCTTAAAGTCTTAAACAAACACTCCTTGCGTGTTCTTACGCAGAATGCGATATACGGCAGATAAGCAGAAATAGACAAGGTAGAACTCATGCTTCAAAAGGTTCGGAAAGCAGTATTTCCGGTAGGGGGACTTGGAACCCGTTTTCTTCCCGCAACCAAGGCAATGCCTAAGGAAATGCTTCCAGTTGTTGACAAGCCTCTTATTCAATATGCCGTGGATGAAGCCAGAGAAGCCGGTATTGAAGAATTCGTTTTTGTAACTGGTCGCGGCAAAGTGATAATTGAGGATCATTTTGATCGTTCTTATGAGTTGGAAAGCGTTCTTCGAGAAAGAGGAAAATCCGATATTCTGGATGAATTGCAAAACAGTTTACCGAAAACAGGGACTGTGGCCTATATTCGCCAACAAGAACCCGAAGGTCTTGGCCATGCGGTATGGTGCGCCAAAAGATATATTGGTGACGAACCATTTGCCGTTATTCTGGCTGACGATCTTATTCTATCTGATAAACCTTGCTTGGCCCAAATGATGGAAGCGCGCGAAGAGCTCGGCGGTGGTAATATTCTGGCCGCAATGGAAGTATCCCCAGAGCATACCTCTCGGTACGGTATTCTGAAACCCGGATATGATAATGGCAAGATAATTGAAGTAAAACATCTCGTTGAAAAACCGGAGCCTAAGGACGCCCCCTCAAATTTAGCGGTCATAGGGCGTTATATACTGGAGCCTTCAGTCTTTGATATTCTCGAAAATCAAACACGGGGTGCGGGCAATGAAATTCAGCTGACCGATGCCTTGTGCTCTCTCCTTAAAAACAGCCCCTTCTACGGGTTGCGTTTTGACGGCACACGATTTGATTGCGGCGACAAGATTGGTTTTTTACATGCCAATATTGCATTTGCCTTGAAGCGGGACGATATGAATCAAGCTGTCGCAGATATCATTCGTGAAATTTCTTCAGACCTTTAAACCCTATAAATCTAAACACATTCCCTTTGGAGAATTTCGAATATGCGGATCGCGATGATTGGAACCGGATATGTTGGCTTAGTCTCTGGCACCTGTTTTTCTGAATTTGGCCACGAAGTGGTCTGCGTTGATACCAATAGGGATAAAATTGAGCTCCTGAAGCAGGGAAAAAGCCCGATTTTTGAACCGGGCCTTGAGCCTATGGTCGCAAAAAACCTACAAGCGGGCCGACTTAGCTTCAGTACAGATCTCAAAAGTGCTGTTGCGGAAGCTGACGCTGTTTTTATTGGCGTTGGAACCCCCAGCCGGCGCGGAGATGGGCAAGCTGACCTAACTTACGTATTCGCTGCGGCGAGAGAAATAGCCAGAGCCATCCGTGGTTACACCGTTATCGTAACCAAATCCACCGTGCCTGTTGGGACAGGGACACGGGTCCAAGAAATTATCAGCGAAATTTGTAATACTGAGAAATTTGACGTGGTCTCCAACCCTGAATTCCTTCGCGAAGGGGCCGCAATTGAGGATTTCATGAGACCCGACCGTGTTGTTGTTGGTACCAGTTCAGCTAAAGCCAAAACAGTAATGGAAGAAATCTACAGACCATTATCTCTCATCCAGACACCCATACTCTTCACTTCGCTGGAGAGTTCGGAACTTACTAAATATGCAGGAAATGCATTTCTTGCCACAAAGATCACCTTCATTAATGAAATGGCAGATTTGTGCGAAAAAGTTGGGGCTGACATTCATGATGTAGCCAAGGGAATTGGATTAGATGGTCGAATTGGCCAAAAATTCCTCCATGCAGGACCGGGCTTTGGTGGCTCCTGTTTTCCAAAAGATACAAGAGCCTTGCTTCAGACGTCCCTTGATAACCGATCTCCCCTTCGAATTGTAGAGGCCGTTATAGGCATTAACGAGACCAGAAAAATCAATATGGCGGAGAAAATTATTTCTGCGTGTGACGGATCTGTAGCGGATAAGAAAATAGCGGTTCTTGGACTGACTTTTAAACCAAATACCGATGATATGCGCATATTATTGCGGATGTTAATGGGGACAATCGACGGTTGGAAAAACCGTGCTCAGTTGCATGGAAATCTGCCTGCGTCAGAGGCTGGTTCTTACAACGACAAAGTTCGTGAACTTTATGCTGCCTATCAAGAGCGCCTGAAATCCCTGAATGCCGTGGATTTTGGCGATTTGTTGTTACATGTGGTGACCATCTTTCAGCAACACCCGGATGTGTTGGCTCAGTACCAGCGCTGGTTCAAGTATATTCTTGTGGATGAGTATCAGGATACCAATATTGCGCAGTATTTGTGGCTGAGGCTGCTGGCTCAGAAACGGGAAGGGTATAGTAACATCTGTTGCGTCGGTGATGATGACCAGTCGATCTACGGCTGGCGCGGCGCTGAGGTGGGTAATATTCTGCGTTTTGAAAAGGATTTCCCCGGCGCGCATGTGGTGCGGTTGGAACAGAACTATCGCTCTACTCCGCATATTCTGGCCGCCGCTTCGGGGGTGATCTCGGGCAATGAAGATCGTCTGGGCAAAGAGCTTTGGACTGCCGAGAAGACAGGCGAAAAGGTTCGCCTGATTGGCCATTGGGACGGCGAGGAAGAGGCCCGCTGGATTGGCGAAGAAATTGAAGCGATGCAGCGTGGCACCCGTGGAATGGCGCCGAAATCGCTGGACCACATGGCAATCCTTGYCCGCGCCAGCCACCAGATGCGCGCCTTCGAGGACCGGTTTCTCAGCATCGGCCTGCCGTATCGCGTSATCGGCGGSCCACGGTTCTATGARCGCATGGAAATCCGCGATGCGATGGCCTATTTCCGCGTCGCCACCAGCCCCGACGATGATCTGGCTTATGAGCGGATTGTTAACACCCCCAAACGAGGGGTCGGYGGCAAGGCTCTGCAAACCCTGCAATATACTGCCCGCGAAAACGGTGTCTCGCTGCTGGAAGGCACACGTATCGCGTTGKCYGAAGGYGCGYTGTCSGGCAAGGCCAARGGYGARCTSGCCAAGCTGGTGGATAGCTTTGATCGCTGGCGGKCCAGYGTGCAACAGGGCGGMTCDCAYATYGARYTGGCYGARATWATTCTGGAAGAATCCGGCTATACCGAGATGTGGCAAAACGACAAAACCCCAGAGGCTCCGGGGCGGCTGGAAAACCTGAAAGARCTGGTTAAAGCACTGGAAMAGTTCGATAATCTGCAAGGTTTTCTGGAACATGTGTCGCTGATCATGGACAATGAAACCGATCAGGCYGGKGAGAAGGTCAGCATCATGACGCTGCATGGCTCGAAGGGGTTGGAATACCCSGCCGTGTTCCTGCCGGGYTGGGAAGACGGGCTGTTCCCCAGCCAGCGCAGCATGGATGAAAGTGGGCTGAAAGGCCTCGAGGAAGAACGCCGTCTGGCTTACGTTGGCATCACCCGSGCCGARGAAATCTGCACCATATCTTTCGCCGCAAATCGCCGTGTTTTTGGCCAGTGGCAATCCGCCCTGCCGTCGCGGTTCATTGATGAACTGCCAAGCGAACATGTCGACGTCCTGACCCCGCCGGGGCTGTATGGTGGCGGCTATGGCGCAGCGGCACCGGACCCTGAATACACATCCGACATCGAAGAACGGGTGGCCAAGGCCGACGGCTACAATTCCCCCGGCTGGAAACGCCTGCAAGCCCGCAGCCAGCAACGCGGGCTCGGCCAGCCGTTTCAGCCCAGCAGTGCGGTGATCGATATGGAGGCGGTGTCGTCGTTCACCCAGGGCGATCGGATTTTCCACCAGAAATTCGGCTATGGCTACATTATGGGGATTGAGGGCGACAAGCTGGACATCGAATTTGAAAAAGCCGGGTCGAAAAAGGTGGTGGCGAAGTTCGTGACGGCGGCGGATCGTGGGGATGAGGTGCCGTTTTAGGGGGTCTGGATTGCCGCCCTCAACTACCATCCAACAAAAGGGTTGCGCCTTACCTTGGGGAAGGTCAGGCGCGGCCCGGGCTGTGCCCGGTCCGTTGGTGATTGTGGATATGGTTTGCAAAAATTCCTGAAAGACCTCTGTCGCAAATACTATAGATTTGCAATTCGACCCGTGTAGGCTTTATCCAGATCGGAAATGTTGGAGGCCAACCATGAACTATCAAGACAATACCAATACCGATGAAACCACCCTGCGCATTGATCTCGCCGCCGCCTTCCGCCTCGCGGTGCATTTCAACTGGCATGAATCGGTCGGCAACCATTTCAGCGCCGCAGTCTCCCCGGATGGTTCCAAGTTCCTGATGAACCCGAAATGGCAGCATTTTGCCACCATCAAGGCAAGCGACCTGCTGTTGCTCGACGCCAATGAYGACASSGTGCTKGAYGGCCCGGACGCGCCGGACSCSTCGGCCTGGTGYATYCACGGGGCGATCCAYCGGASCGTYCCAAAYGCCCGSGTSCTGYTGCATTGCCACCCGGATTACACRACGGCGCTGGCGACGTTGAAAGACCCGACAATGCTGCCGATTGATCAAAATACTGCTCGGTTTTATGGCAAAGTGGCGATGGATATGGGCTTTGGCGGATTGGCGGATAACGCCGCCGAGGGGCAGCGGATTGCAGGCGCACTCGGCAATCATTCGACCCTGATGATGGGCAATCACGGTATTACAACAACGGCGCAGACTGTGGCCGAGGCTTTTGAAGACCTGTACTTCTTTGAGCGCGCCGCGAAAACCCTGATGCTGGCCTATGCCAGYGGSCARCCGCTGAACGTGATGTCGGATGAKRTSGCBGCSAAAACCGCCGAAGAATGGGATAATTTCGCCGGYTCWGCATTTGCGCATTTTGAGCAGCTCAARGATATGCTGGACCGGTATGACCTGAGCTACCGGGATTAATAGAGTATCAGCCGCGCCGCCGACGCCAGAACCGCCACCCGGATCAGCACACCAAACACGCGAATGTTAATATAGTTCAGAAACTTATACCCCAATACCGCGCCAATCAGGATCACCGGCAGGTATGTCAGGTTCAGCGTCAGGGTTTGCGGCGTCACCAGCCCCAGCCCGATTGCGAACGGCAGTTTGGCCATGTTCATCACCAGAAAATACCAGCTGCGGGTGCCGACAAATTCGGATTTGTTCAGCCCCATTTGCAGCAGGTAAATCCCAAACACTGGCCCGGCGGCGTTGGCGATCATCGACGTGGCACCAGCCACCATGCCAACGATTGCAGTGACCAATCGGCCCTTGACGTGTCTCTTGATGGCTGTGCTTAGCCCAAGGTCCATGGCCAGCATCGACAGGATGATCCAGCCAATGATCTGTTCAAAATTTACATCAGGAATGAGCTTCAGAAAGAAATACCCCAATACAACGCCAACAAAAGCAGCGGGCATCAATCTGATCAGAACATGCCACTGACAAGCGCGCCGGTAATAAATCACCGCCATGATGTCGGCGGCAATTAACATCGGTARCAACACACCGGGCGAGGCTTTGCCGGGGATCGCCAGCGCCATCAGCAATACCGCCAGTATCCCAACACCACCAACGGATGTTTTGGTGAAACCGACCAAAAACGCTGCAAGGCCAACGTAAAGGTATGCAAGSGATGAGAGGTCCATATTTGTCCCTCGCAGAAATCCCGTTCAGACGAAAGGTTTAAACAGTCGCAAACAGGATCGGATAAAGCGAGGCCAACAACAACAGTGCCGCACCAAAGTTAAACGCCCGCAATTTCCACGGCACGTTCAGCAGGCGACGCAGTTGGGTGCCCAGAAAAACCCACAGGTTTATTGACGGAAAATTCGTTGTSGCAAAGACCATTGCCACGATCATCACGCCCCATGTGCCGCTGTTTTCCGGTGTGTAGGCGGATATAGCGGTTAAGGCCATCGCCCAGGCTTTKGGGTTTACCCACTGGAAAAGGGCTGCCTGTATGAATGTCAGTGGTTTGCCTGTCGGGGTTTCGGACGTCTCGGCAGGGGGYGCAGCGGTGGCGATTTTGTATGAAAGGTAGAGCAGAAAYGCGATGCTGGCGACTTTCAGGATCATGTTGGTGATTGGGAATGTTTCAAATATCTGAATCAGACCAACCCCGACCAGAACAACCATCAACATATGCCCRAGACTAACCCCCAGCATATGAGGCAGGGTGCGTATCCAGCCGAAATTCGCCCCCGATGCCAGCAGCATCAGATTGTTYGGCCCCGGTGTGACCGACATTACAAAGGCAAAGGCCATCAGCGCGGNGANWAGTYCNTMCGYCRTNNKSYKCRMYATYANNCSGCNGRCGNNCGSCNMMTGNWGCWTKCTAAAAGCTGCGAATGCAAACTATTATTGCAACTAATGAAGCAATTAGACCAAATATCACGCCGTATATTGCAGGAATTGTCCAGCGATGGCAGGATCAGCAAYATTGATCTGGCCCAAMAGGTTGGCCTGTCGCCATCGGCCTGCTTGCGCCGGGTGCAGGAACTTGAACGCTCCGGTGTGATCTCGGGCTACCGCGTGGTGCTGAACCCGGCCGCCATCGGTATTGGTTTCACCGCCTACATGACAGTCGGGTTGTCCGAGCACAGCAAGGCGGCGCAGGACGCATTTGAAAAATCTATTTCCCGTTCCCCTGAAGTGATTGAGTGCCACAACATCACCGGCAACGTCGAATACCTGCTGCGGGTCGAGGCAGCAGACCTGAACGCCTACAAACATTTCCACACCGAAGTATTGGGCGCATTGCCCCAGGTGAAAAGCATCACGTCTTATGTGGTAATGGGTTCACCCAAAGATAATCGGGCTTAGGGTGTATTTGACCGGGGTCATGGTTCACAATCAGGCGGTTCTACCAGTTGTAAAAACTCAGCTCTTCTGGTTGCAGGCAAATTTCATCGCTACAGGCTTGCAGGATCAGCGTGGCAAACGTGCCGGGCTGTGCCTGACCCGTTAGGGAAATATCGCCTTCATAAAGTGCCAGCGGCAGCGGGTTGAAGCCAAGCGGTTTCACGGTGGCCTTGGGGTAAGCGGCTTTAGCAACCGGTTGCTCATCAATCAGCAGTTCCATCGGGATAAAATAGTCCTCCAAAGGTTCATGGGCATTGATATGCCAGCCTTCTTTGATCGACATGTTCAGACGGAACATATTGCCACCGGGCTCAGACACAAATTCAACCCGCACAGCACCACCCGATACAAAGCGTACCGGCCCTGTTTCCCCGAACTGTAATTCCTGCGACGCCTGCAATATTGCCGCCCTCTGTTCCGGAATATCCAGGCCAAGCCCCGACAGCGCCCCGGCAAGGCGGGTGGCATCCAGTGCCAGTTCCGGCGCAGGCAGGCGCTTGGCCAGCCCGGAAAACAACGCCAGTGCCATAGCGTTACCTGACGAAATTTCAGTGTCGTCCACAGGTATTATCGTGCCGATCCCTTCGGGGTTAACATTCATCCGATACCCTTCCTGAGGATCGCCAAACAATGCGCGGATATAGTCAGCCTGCTGGCGCGCCTGAGCCAGCCAATATGCCCGATCTTCGGTCACAGGCGAAAAATCATGCAGTGCCAGCAGCGCCAGACCAAATCCCGCGTAATCGGGCAATTGTGCCGGGATACTGGCCTTGCCGTCAAAATATACCCGTATGAAACCCTGATCCGATTGCATCTGATCCAAAACAAGACGTGCGGCCTTTTCTGCCGCTGCCAGATAATCCGGGCGCTCAAACACCTGGGCGGCCTCCGCCAGTGTCGCGATCATCACACCGTTCCAGGCCATCAGTATTTTTTCGTCCGGGGCCGGGGGCGGGCGACTGGCGCGGGCGGCAAGCAATTCATCCAACAGCGGATCAAGCCCGGCGTAAAACGCGGCCTCTGTTATGCCCATTTCATCGGCCAGATTGCCCGGATCATCACCCCAGTTCAGTACGCTGGATCCATCCAGATCACCGGTAGCGGAAACTTCAAACAACTTAGTCAAAAACGCACTGCTTTGCGAAGCATCCCCCAGATCGTCGGGCGTCCAGGTGTAATAGGCACCTTCTGCGTATGCGCCATTTTCGCTTACAGAATCCGCGTCCTGCGCCGAATAGAACCCGCCATCCGGGCCACGTAAATCCCGCAAAACATAGGTACACAACCGCTCAGCCGCGCG
>NVUL01000026.1 GCA_002401885.1 SAR86 cluster bacterium | reverse complement strand
CAATGACTAACCGACGAAGAAGATTCGCCGCCTTCAATCGCTCGATTAACAACAACTCGATTAACAACAGCGCGAGCAACAGGACGACGATAGAAAACTGGGAGAGAGTTAGAGCGCATGGAACACCAGCAACGAAAGTGGCGCTCGCAATACCCGCGCAAATCAACAATAAGGCGCAGCGCATCCATGACTCCCCTACCTTCCTCTTCTTCCTATTTCTTTATGAGTTATAGGAAACGATCGAGGATAAAGCGAGGTACTGGAAAACTATTCGTGGCGCAGAGCATCGGCCGGCTGAATCGCTGCCGCCCTCGATGCCGGATAGATGGTTGCCAGCAGGGAAAGCACGAGCACACCCGACGCGACAGTGACCACATCGCGAAGATTCAACTCGGAGGGGAGAAAATCTATTGGATAGACTTCGGCATTCAGTATCTGGATAGAGAATGTAGCCTCGATAAACGCAGCGAACTGACTAACATAGAGCGAACCGAGCACGCCCAGCACCACCCCAATCGCTATACCGGTGAGACCGATAAAGCAGCCCTGCCACATAAAGATGTGATTGATCGTCTTCGGACTCGCGCCCAGTGTTCTTAATATCGCGATGTCGCCACGCTTGTCGCGCACGATCATGATGAGGCTAACTACCAGATTAAATGCCGCCACACCGATTAATAGCCATAGCATGAAACTAATGATCCCACGCGAGAACTGGATATTCTCATAGATCGCACCCAGTGTGGCCACCCAGCTCTCGCTGCGCAATGCGCCGGGCAGATCTGTCATAATCTCCTGACGAACCATCTCCGCCTGCAACACATCGACAGTTCGAATATGTACAGCGTTGTAAGGGGTGCGTAGTCTAAACAGAGAGCGTGCCGCGGAGAGGTTAATCATCACCAGATTACTATCTAGCTCTTGTGCACCCACACGGTAGATTCCCACGACGTCGAAGCCTTTGAAAGTGGCTAGCGGGGTAATCGGATTTATAGAGATCGACGTCGAGAAAAGATCGACACTGTCCCCTAGCTCTACCCCCAATCTGTCTGCAAGTGTCTGTCCGAGCACAACGCCCCAGCGATTATCGATCAGCGCCTTGAGATCACCCGCGCGCATGAATCGATTGATGGCAGAAGATTCAGCCTCGAGTGCCGCATCGATTCCGTTAATTACTACGCCCTTGTGGCTTCCCTCTGTCGCTGCCACACCGATGGCCTGAATTACCGGCGAGATGGAGACAACGGCAGGGTTCTGCTGGATCGTGCCGCGAACCTCCTGCCACTGCGCGTCATTGAGATTTTCTTCTGAACTAATAGTGATATGCGGCACTATACCGAGAACGCTCTGCCTCATCTCCTTATCGAAGCCATTCATAACCGAGAGAACAATGACGAGGATAGCCAGACCCAAGGCCAGGCCGAAGATAGAAATAGCCGACATGAAGGAGACTAGATGACTACTCTTACCAGCGCTCACGTAGCGAAACGCCACGAAACGTGACAAGTTCAGCGGCTTATTGCTCATGCAGCAGTCCGTCGGCGAGCAGCAACTTGCGCGCCATGGAGGAAGCTAGCAATTCATCGTGGGTGACAACGATGAAACTTATCTGTAGCTTTTCGTTCAAATCGTTCATCAGCGCATGAATCTCAGCCGCTGTATTCCGATCGAGATTGCCGGTAGGTTCATCGAGCAAGACACAACTCGGCTCTGTTACCAGGGCACGCGCAATCGCCACGCGCTGTCGCTCGCCGCCGGAGAGTTCGGAGGGCTTGTGCTCGACCCTAGCATCTAGACCCACTTTGCCTAACATGACTCGAGCCCGCTCGGCAGCCTCATTCATAGATAGCTTGGCAATTAAGAGTGGCATGCACACGTTCTCTAACGCCGAAAACTCGCCGAGCAAATGGTGAAACTGATACACGAAGCCGAGGTGTTGGTTGCGTAAAAGCCCCCGCTCAGTCTCGTCAACCTGAGCCAAGTCCTTACCGGCTATGGTGACCTTGCCGCTGCTAGGCAGGTCGAGGCCGCCTAGCAGATTAAGCAACGTGGTCTTCCCAGAACCAGAGCTGCCTACGATCGCTATTCGCTCACCGCGGCCGACCTGCAGATTCACGCCCTTCAATACCTGCACGAGTTGCGGCCCTTGAGAATAGGTTTTCTCAAGCTGCTCACAGGTCACTACTGTCGAATTCTCTGTCATGTCTTTCTACTACTCATAGCGCAGCACTTCTGCTGCCTGAATTTTACTAGCGCGGTATGCTGGATACAGCGTCGCGAGAAAGCTAATTGTGAGCGCCGCGATACAGATCAGCGCCACCTCCCCCCAATCGATCTGAGTCTGTAAATGGGAAATAAAATAGCGATTCGAATCACTCGCCAAAGAATTTATGATCCTCTCGAGTACAAGACTAATATCGGTAATATTAGCGGCCAATAGCGTGCCGAGTATTGCGCCGATCAATGTACCCAAGAATCCCGCCACCAAGCCCTGTACGACGAAAATTTTCATAATAGTGCTTCTGCTCGCACCCATAGTGCGCAGGATCGCTACGTCCGCTCCCTTGTCGGCGACAACCATAACCAACGTAGAGACGATATTTACGGCACCTACCACAACGATCATCAACAGCATGAAACTCGTGAGCACCTTCTCCATGCGCAGCGCATTGAACAAGCTCGCCTGCGCCTCGTCCCATGACTGCACACTCAAGTCCGGATAGTCGGCAAACAGGTCTTCTGCTATCGCCTTGGCATTAAACACATCATCAACGCGCAACCTAAGCTGTAGCTGTGACGCCGAATTTAGCGCAAATAGTTGCTGGGCCTGGGCTAGGTTAATCAACGCCGTATCGCTATTACCATAGGCACCAAAATCGGCAAAGCCGACAACGGTAAAGCCTTCCGTGTCGGCAAGATTCCGAGCAAGCAAGCTGCCCAACGCAGTGACCGAAAGATCAGCGCTACTAACTATACCCAAGCTACCAGCGAGCTGCGCTCCCAGTATGATGCCGTTCTCAGTTTCCGAAAGCGCCATGAGCAGATCCCTATAGCGGGAACTAGGATTATCGACCACATCCGCTTCAAGCACTCCCTCGACACCACGCAGACTGACGAAGCGATTGTTTCCCTGGTACAGAATATTTGCCTCACCCTCGAGATAGGGTGCTGCTGAGATTACGTTGGGGGAACTAAGTGCAATGTTGGCGAGTTCATTCCAGTTCGTCGTCACTCTATCGCCTGCGACCGTGACATGAGGAACCGACTTCAGCGCATCGGCGCGCAACGTATCGATAGAACCATTCATCACCGACAGCGCGACGATCAGAATCATTACACCGAGGCTTACGCCGAGCATGGAAATTAAGGAGACAAAAGAGAGGAAAAAATTTCGCTTACGAGCCAAGGTGTAGCGCAAACCCACGAATACAGAGAACGGCTTAAGCATGAGCAAACCTTGTTTGAATCACGATCGAGTTTTTGAATCAAGATCGAAACTAAGTAAAACGGTGTCGCTAGTTAAACCACCAAAACACGCGCTGAATAATTAATACTGCTGTGCGTGTCGCTGCAAAAGCCTCTGCACAGTCTTGAAACTAATCGGCATTACTGGCGTCGATACTTCGCTGGAGATCGCACGCAGTGATTTACCCTGCTTCTTCAGCTCCATAATTCTACGCAGCACCCTCTGCTCCATAGGATTTTCGATGAGGCGGCCATTCTCGTGAATCATATAGCCGAATGGACGGCTGCCGCCGAGATAACGCCCCTGCTTTCTTTGTCGCTGCTTAACGCCCTTGATGCGCTCCGCAGACTTACGCTTTTCGAGCGCACTAAACAGTTGAGCCACCGCAGCGAAGTTCACGCTGAGTTCTATATCTGTAATATCACCACTGAGCTCGACAATGTGCAGCTGAACGGACTTCTCTTTCAGTTTCTGTACTAGCTTGATCACTTCGTGACTCGAACTGCAGATGCGTTCGAGCTTGCTGCAGAGAATCACATCACCAGGTTGCAACAGACTCATCAATCGCTTGCCCGACTCACGGCGGCCGAACTCATAATTCCAATTACAATTTGAGTCTTTTAGCGTCTCCGTCATAAACCAACTCTGGCGGAGGCAGTAGGTTTGTATGGCCAGCATCTCTGGCTCTAAAATCGCGTCGAGCTCATCCTGCTCGAGTGAAGCTTCCAGCTCGGAAGTCCGGCAGTAGGAATAAATAGTCATTGATCTTGCCCCTAACAGCTTTGACGACCCGTCTTGTTATTCGACAGTTACCGCCTGTTAAATTCTTATTCTGTTTTTATTCTATTCCTGTCCAGCATTAGCCCGGAATCGACCCCAAGTGGCTTACTTAAATTCTATGTTTTGCCAGTATCTTATTGATTTTTTGTGTCTTTGTACTGGCAAAGCCACTGCGGCCGGTATTTTAAACACAGGACTTTCGTTTTATCAAGCTGCGCAGCAGCGACACACTCATAAGGCGCAGTAGCGGCGCGCTCCTGCTGCGGCACGTCGCCTCCCTCGGCTTTGAACAGCGCTAGGAGCGGATCCGGTAGCTACTAATCTAAACAGCAAGAATGATGCAGGTTATTGTTTTTTTAAGTAAATTTTGTGACTACAGAGGCTCATTAATTGAGTCCCACAGACATTGCTGTTATATTCCATCGCCATGCTCCCTCTAACTTTGTAGTCGAGGGTAGTTTCTGTAGTCCACAAGCGCCCTATTGCGCGGGATACAGAGCATTGGAAGTCTTCGGTTATTTGAGAGATTTTGTTTAAGGCCTATTGTTAAGACCTATTGAATCAAGCTCTCCTGACGACAACCACACAGGGTCCGTGCCTTTTAGCCGCGACCACAGAGGCAGAATTACAGCTTCATAAGACTGATTCGCACCAATACAGGGCAATCAGCGGATAGCTAGAGAGACTGCTAACCCATTTAACAGTTATTAAAAGTCATGCCTAGTCGGTCATGATGAGACAAACCGGATAAGTTTAGGAATTTATATTCGAGCAAGGCAGCTGATGCTGCGCTGATAGCCAGCTCTAATCAGCTGAGCAACGAAAGACAAAACTAAGTAATATTTTCAACAAAAACAGATAGATACTATGCAACATAGAGCCTCAAGTAGGCGATCAATTGAGCACAAGACAAGTCATGGCACGTCTATGGCTATTCTATTATTGTTAAAATGTTAAGAATTTGCTGTAGCTGAAGCCCAATCTAATCGATTTCGCTTCTTCGTTGCCCTAAGCCACTTCTCCTTAATGAGTCGTGCGCGCCCAACTCGATTATTCCCTCCTAAGCTTCTTATCTGGTTCAACGACAAGTGAACCTATTATGAAAAGAATGCTTATTAACGCGACGCAGGAAGAAGAACTCCGTGTTGCCCTCGTCGATGGTCAGAAACTCTACGACCTAGACATCGAAAACCGCACCCGCATCCAGAAAAAGGCAAATATCTACAGAGGCAAAGTGACTCGTGTAGAGCCCAGCCTTGAAGCTGCCTTCGTCGATTTCGGAGCCGACCGCCATGGCTTCCTACCGCTGAAGGAAATATCCCGCCAGTACTATGCCAAGGATGTTAAGAGCAGCAATCTCAAGGAGCTAATCCCTGAAGGTACCCAGGTTATCGTGCAGGTGGAGAAGGAAGAGCGCGGCAATAAAGGCGCAGCCCTTACTACTTACATCAGCCTAGCCGGACGCTATCTGGTATTGATGCCCAACAACCCTAAGGCCGGCGGCATTTCTCGTCGTATTGAAGGCGATGAGCGCTCCGAATTACGCGAGGCCCTACGCGGCTTAGAAATCCCAGACGGCATGGGCATGATCGTGCGTACTGCCGGCGTCGGTAAGGCGCAGGAAGAATTACAGTGGGACTTGGACTACCTGTTAGCACTCTGGCGGGCGATTCAAGAAGCAAGCACAACCAAGCCAGCGCCCTTCCTGATCTATCAGGAGAGCAACGTCATCATCCGCATGATCCGCGATTATCTGCGCAAGGATATCGGTGAGGTGCTTTTTGATACGAAGGAATCCTTCGAAGAAGCGATCACCTTCATCAAGCAGGTGATGCCACAATATGAAAATAGAATTAAGTTGTACGAGGATAAACTCCCCCTCTTCAATCGCTATCAGATCGAAGGCCAGATAGAGAGCGCCTTCGAGCGCGAAGTGAAACTTCCCGCAGGTGGTTCGGTAGTAATCGATCCAACCGAGGCGCTGATTTCGATAGACATCAACTCCTCACGAGCGACTCGCGGTGCCGACATCGAAGAGACCGCCTTGAACACAAACCTCGAGGCCGCTGACGAGATCGCACGACAATTACGCCTAAGAGACATGGGCGGCTTGGTTGTCATCGATTTCATCGATATGAACTCCAGCCGTAACCAGCGCGAAGTTGAAAATAGGATGCGCGATGCGCTGGAGCCCGATCGCGCACGAGTGCAAGTCGGTCGCATCTCCCGTTTCGGACTTCTCGAAATGTCACGACAGCGACTACGTCCTTCACTCGGGGAAACTAGCGGAATCGTTTGCCCACGCTGTAGCGGCCAAGGCTCGATTCGCGACGTGGAGTCACTCTGCCTTTCTATTCTAAGAATTTTGCAAGAAGAAGCGAACAAGCAGAAATGTCAGGAAGTGCGAGCTACTGTTCCTCTAGCGCTTTCTTCTTATCTGTTAAACGAGAAGCGCGCCGGACTTGCCGAAATCGAGGAACAAAGCGGTACTAAAGTTTCGATAATTCCTAAGCCCGAGCTGCAAACGCCTCATTACGAAATTACTGCCGTGAATCAGCAGGGCGAAGTATATGAGGTAGACGTTACCGCTGTCGTTGAGCCTGCCCCGAATGCGAAGTCTAAGGGCAAGGATACACCAGCGGCACAGAAGCCAGCTGTAAGTAACATATCCGCAAATCGAGCGCCTCCGCCTCCTCAAGTAGCGTCGAAGAAGCCAGGTTTCTTCGCGAAGCTTTTTGCAGCGCTATTCGGCTCCTCCGAAAAGAAAAAGGAAGAACCAAAGAGAAGGTCACAAGGCGGCAACCGCAATCGTTCGAGAGGAAATTCACGCAATCAGAATCAGCGCGGCCAACAGTCGCGTGGCGGTAATCAGCAGCGCAGAGATCGCGGTGGAAAGCCTTCAAATCAGAATCAGCGACGCAATCAGTCGAGTAAGAACAATAACGAAGGCGGCAGGCCCAAGTCTGATAACGAAAACCCTAACAAACAAGATAAGGTAGCGTCATCTGACAAGCCGGAACAGAATTCCGGGCAGAACACCGAACAGAAGGCACAACGACGGCCAGCTAATAAGCGTCCACGCAATTCAAATCAACGCAAACGTGGGCCAAGGCCAGAACAGGCTAAAGCAACTACCGATGAGGCAGCGTCTAGTCAGCAGACTACGCCAGCTGCAGAAGTAGATGGCAACAAGGCACCACAAGAATCGTCGAGCAATGGTAACCAGCAACCACGACAGCAGTCGAACCAGTCTCGTAACAGGTCTAGAAACGGCGGCCGTCGCGGTCGTGCAAATGCGAATGTTAGCGAGAGCCCGGCTGTAAATAGCCAGGCAATCAGTGCAGAGACAGCCGCTCCTCAGGAGGCGGCAGCAGTACCATCGCCTACCGCTAATAACGAGAAGCCGAGCCAGCCTTCAGCAAATGTTCAAGCGAGCCCTAGAGTGGAACCTACAAGCCCAGCCCCAGCAGCCGAAGAGAAATCTGTACAAGCAGCACCTGCGCCAGTTGTAGAAGCAAAACCTGTGCAAGCACCAGCGCCAGTAGCTCAACAGCCACAGGCCGCGAGCGCTCCGACACCTGCTGCAGTTCAACAAACAGAGCCTAAGGCTTCCAGTCCTGCTCCTACTCCTACCCCTGTACAACAACAGAGCAAGCCTAAGCCAAGCACTGCGCCGGTTACACCGGTAACTGCTAGCGGTCGTGCACATAACGACCCACGCGAAATTAAACGTCGCGAATTGGCTGCTCAGAAGGAACAGAATAACGGAGAATAGTTGAGTTAAACGAGTTACATAAAAAAGCCCGGTTATCCGGGCTTTTTTATGAGTGTATCAAAGGTAAGAATTACCAAGTTGGCTGCTAACTCTTATTGAACTAGAGCGCCTAACTAAAGTGCGGCCTCTAATTCTGGAAGCACCTTAAACAAATCGCCTACCAAACCGTAGTCGGCAACCTGGAAAATTGGCGCCTCTGCATCTTTGTTTATCGCAACAATTACCTTGCTGTCTTTCATGCCAGCAAGGTGCTGAATCGCACCGGAAATACCAACCGCAATATACAGATCAGGAGCGACGATCTTGCCTGTCTGACCCACCTGCATATCGTTTGGCACGAAGCCCGCATCAACCGCCGCTCTAGAAGCACCTATTGCAGCCCCTAACTTGTCAGCAACCTTCTCCAGAAGGACGAAGTTTTCGCCGTTCTGCATGCCGCGACCACCAGAGATTACTATTGATGCCGCAGTCAGCTCAGGACGCTCCGAGACCGAAAGCTGTTCGCTGACGAAAGTAGCTACTTGCTGGCTACTGACGAAGTCAGAGCTCTCGATAGTGGCACTGCCACCCTTCTCCGCTTCAGCGTAAGCTGTAGTTCGAACAGTAATCATCTTGACTGAATCCGATGACTGTACCGTAGCCATCGCGTTACCCGCATAAACAGGGCGCACGAAGGTGTCTTCGCTCTTCACTTCTACAATGTCAGATATCTGCGCAACATCTAGAAGCGCTGCCGCGCGAGGCATAAGGTTTTTACCCGTGGTGGTCGCCGCCGACAAGATATGCGAGTAGTCCTTGGCAAGCTCAACCAGTAGCGGCGCTACGTTTTCAGGTAGCTGATGCGCATAGGCCTCAGCGTCAGCACTAATCACTTTTGCAACCCCAGAGATTTCTGCCGCTGCCGTCACTGCACCTTGGCAGCCTGAACCGGCAACGAGTACATGAATATCACTACCGATGGCTTGCGCCGCTGTGACTGTATTCAGAGTAGCTGTCTTGATCGAATCGTTATCGTGTTCTGCTATTACTAAAATTGACATGCTCACCACCTATATGACTTTAGCTTCAGTCTTCAATTTGTTAACGAGTTCTTCGACAGACTCGACGATAATGCCCGCACTTCGCTCTGCTGGTGCGGCAATGCTGAGGGTCTGTAGTTTCGATGCGATATCGACACCTAGCTCAGCGGGCGTGGTGGCATCTATTGGCTTCTTCTTCGCCTTCATGATATTTGGCAGTGAAGCATAGCGCGGCTCGTTTAGACGCAGATCGGTCGTCAAAATTGCTGGTAGGCTGAGTAGCACAGTCTGTTCGCCACCATCGATCTCGCGTGTCACCTCAATCTTGCCATCTTTTATTTCGGCCTTGCTGGCAAACGTGCCCTGAGGGTAGTCGCACAGCGCCGCAAGCATTTGCCCTACCTGATTGTTATCGGTATCGATGGACTGCTTACCGAGGATGACGAGGTCGATACCCTCTTTGTCGACTACCGTCTTGAGGATCTTGGCAACCGCCAGTGGCTCTACCTGCTCGTCGGTCACAACGAGTATTCCTCTATCGGCACCCAATGCCAGCGCCGTGCGAATTTGCTCCTGGCTAACTTGGGGCCCTACCGATACGGCGATGACTTCATCCGCCGCACCCGACTCTTTGATTCGGATCGCCTCTTCAATAGCAATCTCACAGAATGGATTGATCGCCATCTTGGCATTGGTAAGATCGACGCCAGTGCCATCGCCCTTAACCCTAACTTTAACGTTCGCATCAACGACGCGCTTTATCGCAACAAGAATCTTCATGGATTCTCCATAGTAGTGTCTAACAAGAATGGTTTAACTTTTAATAAACTAGTAATCAACTAGGTCAGGCTACGGAAAATTCCTTTTTCACGGCCCGAAAAAAGGTGGCAATAATGCCGTTTTTAGCGGTTTAGGTCAACAGAGGCAGCCATTTCAGCAGACGAATTTAGGCTCTGGATTCAGTCACCCCTCGATCATCTAGGGAGCCTCCGCTTAAGTATTCGATATCTCTGGTGTTCAGAGCAACAGCCGATCGAGGCGGCTGCCTGCAGTAATGTTTGCTACCTTACAAGGGGAGGAAACGCGGAACGGCGGATTGCGCCTGACAGAAGCGCACTTCAGGTCACGCAGAGACACTGAAACCTTAATCAGAGATTTCCTAAAGCAAAGAATTGCCCACCGCTCCAAATGCCCATAGCCGACTGTCCAGATTCAGCTTCTGTTGGCTCCGCCAGATCAACTAGGCGATAGAAAACGGCACGATTGATCAACGCATCCAGACCGCTTCGCACATGGATACTGGGATGGGGCTCACCGCTCTCTGGGTGAACTTGAATATTCAGCGGATGGTCTTCCCCAGCCAGGATCTTCTCGCCAATATTCGTTGTAAAAGTTAGGTTCTGCCAACACCCCTCTCCTTCGACATCCATATCGAGAGCCACGAACGGGCAGTCCTCGACTTGAATCCTAACTTTCTCTACGGGTGTTACCAGATAGTATTCGCCATCGTCGGCGATTTTTAGAACCGAGGCGAAGAGTTCGACGAGCGCGGCGCGGCGAATCGGTTTTCCCTCGTGAATCCAAGTGCCATCTCGGGCGATGACCATATCCATGTCACCGCAGAATGGTGGATCCCAAAGGTGCACCGGCGCCGGCCCGCGGCCCTTGATCTTGCGTACCATATCGAAGGGGTCGATAGCCTCGCCCTCTTTATCATCACTATCGTTTGAGATCGTTCTACTCCCGGGCTAACTAGCCACGCTGGTCATTATCAGCTCCTTGCACCCTGTCGATAATACGGCGTGCGGAGTGCTACCGCAAAGCCTGCTGCAGTAGCAGCATTACCTGTTGATACCCTAGGGCTGAATAGGCCTAAGTGTTACACTTCATCTTCACGAAACAGCTCAATTACCGATTCTCCTAAATACGTACCTGTACCTCAATGCCTCTACTACTTCGCGAATCAGCATTCAAAGATCTCTTCACTCAGGATTTACCGATGATAGACGTTCGCGCACCGCTAGAGTTCGAGCGCGGCGCATTTCCTAATGCGGTAAATCTGCCGCTGCTTTTCGATGCGGAACGGCACGAGGTAGGGAAAAAGTTTAAAAATTCTGGAAAAGATGCTGCTATTAAGCTGGGGAATGAACTCGTCGACGGCGAGAGCAAGCAGGAGCGCCTAAGCAATTGGCAGAAATTCCTGCAAGAGAATCCCTCTGCGGCAGTGTATTGCTTCCGCGGTGGATTACGCTCGCAAACTGTCCAACAATGGCTCGCCGATCTAGATATCGATACCCCCCTCGTCGAGGGGGGTTATAAGGCTCTGCGGCGCTACCTGATCAATACCATAGAAGCAACAAGGCAAAGCTCTCAGTTCATGATCATTGGCGGCAAAACTGGAAGCGCTAAGACTCATCTACTCAATGCGCTGGATTTCAGCATCGATCTCGAAGGCCTGGCCAACCACCGCGGCTCTGCATTCGGCAGGCGCATCCAAGGTCAGCCTAGCCAAATCGATTTCGAGAACCAACTGGCCATCGCACTACTGAAACTGCCCTTCGAGAATGCACAGCAGCTCTTTCTCGAGGACGAGAGCAGATCGATCGGCTCGGTGTCTATTCCGAAAGAATTCCATGACAAGATGGCAGCCTCTCCTATCGCCATGCTCGAAGAATCTTTGGAGGCGCGAGTAGAAACAATCTACAAAGACTATATCTACTCCAATTTCCAGGATTTCCAGAACGACGACGCAAATGCCGCACAGGCGAATTTCTCAGAGTTTCTCCTAGGGAGTCTACAGCGGATACAGCGTCGTCTCGGCGGCGAGAAGTTTGCTGAACTCCATGCCACGATGAAGCGCGCACTGACCCACAATGATCCTGCAGAATCCGAAGCGCTACACCGGCAATGGATAGAACGACTGCTATGCGACTATTACGATCCCATGTACGAGTACCAGATGAACAAGAAACTCGAACGTGTCATCTACCGCGGCAGCAGAGAAGAGTTCTTGGCCTGGGCGTCGCACATTAATAAGCACGCGTGAGCCATGGCAATCCTGCGTTTTGACATCGAACCCTTATTACCACTGTTCACCAATGGCTTCACATTACTTACGCCTAACAACCGAGGCGTGGATGGAATCCTGCGCGAATACGCGAACGGTTTCCGCAGTTCTAGCGAGCCCACAAAGAGCTGGGAGCGACCCGCTGTCTTTGCAATCGATATCTACATGCAGCAGCTATGGCAACTTGCCGCATCTCAGGGCATAGCACCCTTTAGTGAGACGCAACTGCTAAGCCGCTTCGATGAACAGGAAACCTGGCTACAGATAGTACGATCTAGTTATGAGAAATATCCGCTGCTCAATAGCGAAGAAACGGCAAACTCAGTCGCACGAAGCTATCGATTCTTTCAACAATGGGACGTAGCTGCAAGCGGAGAGGTGGAACGCTATCGCAACGCGATCGACTTCCAGACATTTCTAAATTGGAGCGAGCAATTCGAGGCGCGCTGCAAGAAAATCAGCGCCGTTAGCCTCAGCGACGCCGGCAGGGTAATCGCAGAGCATATCGAAGCGATTAAACCGATACTGCCGAACAAGATCGCGCTTATCAATTTCAATCAGCCTCCTCCTCTGTATGTAAAACTATTCGAGGCCCTTGCCCGTGTTTGCGATGTTGAGTGGCAGCGTGTTGCTGCCCAAGACACGCAGTTAGGCCCGGTCTTTGCCGGTAGTGACAGCGCTTATCGCAGCTTCCAAACCAATGGCGCAGAAATTGATGCCTGTATCGATTGGTGCCAAGGCAAGGCCAGAGAATTCCCGGACTCACACATCGGCATAGTGGTCGATCACAGCCGTTCTCTGGAACCCATGATCGAAGAGGCGCTATTTAGAAACAGTAAAGCCAGCAATAGCAGGCAATTCGAACTAGTCGATCATCTAAATCGCTATCACAGCACTGAGTCACTCGCCGAGCTGCAGGACTTTAGCGCCGGGTTGTCATTGCTCGGGCTCAACTATGAGCTGATAGATAGCGAAGGTTTCTGTAAATTACTGCAGTTACCAAACCTAGTTGGAGCTAAGGACGAACTGCAGGCACGCATTGCCCTGGAGATAACTCTTCGCGGAAATACAGAAGCAGAGGTTCGTCTCACTCAATTACGCGCATTCATGTTGCAAGACAAGCGCGACCATCACTGTCCTGTTCTAGCCCAGGCCTTACTCGCCTTTAGCGAACTCGCCAGACACGAACCGAGTCATCAGTCATTACGCCAATGGCTGCAGCTGTTTGGCAGGCAGTTACAACTCCTAGGTTGGCCGGGCAGCTCTTCAACTGAACACAATCAACGGCAAAGCTTGCTTTGGCAGCAATGCAGTCAACGCTTCGCCGCCTCCTCCTCCGTACTCGGCAATATTTCCCTAAGCAGCGCTCTAGGGAAGTTGCAGACTTACCTGAAGCAGTCCAATGTAAATCTAAACTTTGATGACCGCCGGCAGATTTCCCTCGTGGATGTCGAAGAGGCGCAGGACCTCCTGTTCGATCACGCATGGATACTGTCCGTAGATGACAGAAATTGGCCGCAGGCAATCAACCCGGTGGCGTTTATTCCCTATAGCCTGCAACAAGAACTAGAAATGCCCGGAAGCTCTAACCAGCAACAATTAGATACCGCGCTCACACAATTGAATTCAATTCGGCAAAATACCAAAGCAGAGCTGGTGATTAGTCACCACACGCTGGAAGAAGAACTCTCCATCAGGCCGAGCGCCCTGTTGAAAGAAATTGCCTTCAAACAAATGCATGTTAGTGAAGTTATTATCGGAAGACTTTCGAGCAATCGGATTATTAACAATCTGGAGAGACACGAAGAAACACTTCACGTCCCACTGCTCAGTGATGAACAAGTATCCGGAGGAACAGGCTTACTAAGCAACCAATCCAACTGTCCGTTTCGGGCCTTCGCCAGAAACCGTTTGAAGGCAAATGGACTCGAAGAGTTTAGCTACGGCTTGAATTCCTTAGTTCGGGGAAATGCCCTACACAAGGCGCTGGAAAATATCGGCCTACAATTAGGCGATTCGAAGACACTGCATAGTCTGCCCCCTACAGAGACAGAAGAACTACTGAGGAAAAGCGCAGGGATTGCTATCGACTATCTCAGAGAACGTCACCCCGAAACAATGACGCCCGCCTTCTCATCGCTCGAACAAGGCCGGTTAACGAACTTGTTAGAAGGTTTTCTAATACTGGAGAAGCAGCGCAGCGAGTTCACCATCTTACACAACGAGAAGAATGTCTCCTGGCAGCATTCGGGGCTCTCGCTCAATCTGCGCATAGACCGCATAGATAAACTAAGCGACGGCTCTCTCGCCCTTATCGATTATAAGACAGGTAAATTTACTAACTACAGATGGTTTGATGATAGGCCGGATGACCTGCAGCTCCCGCTGTATCAGATTGCAGTCAGCGCGGACACCGATCAGACGGTTAGCGCCACACTCATCTTCCAACTCAACGCGGAGAACATCGGCCTGATCAGTCCCATGGAGTTAACTGATTTTGGCGTACAAGTAAAAGTCAGCAGACAGGCTAAATCCTTCGAAGGAGGCTGGCCAGCGCTGCAAGACTATTGGAATCGGAGCATCCACGCGCTTGTGGAAGAATTCGAATCCGGACTCATAGCCGTCGCTCCAACGCGCGGCACGCTTACCTGCCAGTACTGCGATCTCGGCCCGCTATGCCGCATTGCCGAATCCGATCAGAGCCAGATACTCTTAAGTGAAGACGAGATATGACGAGCACGGAGAAGCAAATCGTCGACTTCGAAGCGCGCCAGAACGCGCTGGATATTACGCGTTCCATCGCCGTGCAGGCTCCTGCGGGCTCGGGCAAGACAGAGCTACTCAGCCTTCGCTTTCTCAAACTACTCGCCGTATGCCAATACCCAGAAGAAGTGTTAGCTATAACCTTCACGAAGAAAGCAGCCAATGAGATGGCCGAGCGGATTCTTAATACACTCGAATGGGCACAGCAGATCGACCCCAACACCATAGAGACGCAACTAGACCGCGATAAGTATCAGATCGCCACAAGCGTGCTGGCACAGGATAGGAACGAGTCTTGGCAGTTACAGCAATCACCAAACCGGCTGCGCATTCAGACGATAGATAGCTTCTGCAATTTCCTCGCAAGCAGGCTTCCCATACTCTCCAACTTTGGCGGCCCACTGCAGATAAGCGAACAGATCGATGACTGCTATCACCTTGCGATTCGAAACTGTCTAAAACTGCTTGATGAAGACCTGCCCATCTCCAACGCCATCGGCGAATTGATGCTGCACTTCGACAACGATAGTGAAAAACTGGAATCCCTCCTTACCAACCTATTGAGGCAGCGCGAACAATGGATTGGCGATATTGTAGGCGTTGCCAGCTCTCCGCAACAGGCCATGGACTATCTCGCTTCAAACCTATTGGAACTTATTGAAGAGTCGATCGAGAACGCACGATCACTCTTAGAGCCCTACGCTGAAGAATTAATGCCGCTACTACGCTACGCGACAAATAATCTTCGCGAAGATGAAAGCGATTCACAGCTGCTGCTTTGCAACAACCTGGACGACCTGCCAGAATCCGGTCACGCAAACCTGAATACATGGATCGGCCTGACTAAACTGCTTCTTGTTAAGTCTGACGCAGCATTCCGTAAAGATGTTAGAAAAGACGTAGGTTTTCCACCGCAGTCCGGTGACAAAGAACAAAAGGCATTACAAAAAGAAAAGAAAGACGCCATGAAGGCACTGCTGCAGTCGATGGCGGAGTCGCCCGAACTCTTACAGGCGCTGGGCTATCTTCGCAGGCTGCCTCTACCCGATAACGACGAACTCTCTTGGGACTTTCTCAACACACTGACCCTAGTGCTTCCCACTCTAATGGCGCAGCTGGAACTTGCGTTTACGCAGAAGAACAAAATCGACTATCCACAAGTAAGTCTAGCGGCCACGCGCGCACTAGGCACTGATGATAACCCTACAGACCTTGCGCTTAGTCTCGACTATCAAATCAAACACATACTCGTAGACGAGTTCCAAGACACTTCGTCATCGCAAATGGAATTATTACGTAAGCTAACCTCAGGCTGGGAGGAACGAGACGGCCGGACGCTCTTCGTTGTGGGTGATGCGATGCAGTCCTGCTACGGATTTCGAAATGCCAACGTGGGGTTATTCATTAAATTGCGGGAAAGTGGCCTAGGCCCCATCCCAGTGACCCCTATAGACCTGTTAGCGAATTTTAGATCTGACACGGGCGTCGTGGACTGGGTAAACACAGTATTCTCCGGCGCTTTTCCCAAGAAGAACGATATCTCTCGCGGCGCGGTAAGCTACTCGTACTCCCATGCCGTACATCCCAAGGACATCGAGACCCCTGTGTCGACTCGTATCTATCAGTTCGATGAAGACGGTAAGACTGAAGCCTACATCGAGGAAGCTGCGTATATTGCCGATGAGATATCGCGCCTTCGCGAGCAGCACTCCCAGCGTACGATAGCGATACTGGTGCGCAGCCGAGGCCACTTGGAATTCATACTACCCGCACTTCGTGAGGCCGAGATTCCCTGGCTGGCCAATGAGATTGACAGGCTGGATACACTGCCGCTCATCACCGACCTGATTAGCCTAACAAGCGCTGTATGCAATCATGCAGACAGGCTTTCTTGGCTAGCCATCCTGAGGGCCCCGTGGTGTGGAATCTCCCTAGAGGATCTACACGTCGTAGCGAACTTTGAACATAATGTCAGCGTATTTGAGAGCATGGTTCAGCTTTGCGCGGATCGACAGAACACGCAACTTAGTGCGGATGGTCTGCCGCGCATCCTAAAACTAACTTCGATATTGCGAGCTGCTCTATCCGCGAAACAACAGACTAGAATAAGCCGCGTGATCCGCACTACATTCAACGAACTGGGTGGCGAAGAGATTCTTCGATCTGATGCTGAGCGCGACAGCCTAGAAAGATTCTATGAAATCCTAAAGAAGTCAGAAGTAGCAGGCGGCTTGGAGAACTTCGCCGAATTCGAGTCGAAAATTCAGAAGAGCTTCGTCTCTAGCGCACCTGCAGCAGCTGAGGCCAATCCTGTGCAAATCATGACGGTTCACAAGTCCAAGGGACTGGAATTCGATCATGTGTTCCTGCCCGGGCTCGCGCGATTGAGCCGCGCAGACGACAAGTCGCTACTGCTATGGCATCAGCGATTGAACCAACAAGGCGAGAATAAGCTCTTCTTAGCGACGCTATCCGCGACGGGAAGTGAAGACAATAACCTCTATAACCTGCTGCGCTTCGAGAAGGCGGAGAAATCGCGATTAGAAAGCACCCGACTCCTGTATATCGGTGTGACTCGAGCCATGAAGTCGGTCTACCTGTCTGCCACATTGGCAGACAAAGACGGCGAGGCGGTCGCTCCCGGATCTCGTACACTGCTCGCTACCATCTGGGAAAATCTCAGCGAGGCGTCGATCGACTACCTACCAATACGCTCCATGAGCATGCCCTTCAAGCGGCAAGACCCATTGCAGACACGCCCTTCTCTTCTGCGACTATCCGCAGACTCATTCGCCGCCAGCGACGCGACAGAGACATCTGAAGAGCCACCTGCCGATCACAACGACGACTCCGCGCAGATCGACCTGGCTATAGACAATCAGCTACAGATAGAAGTTGGCAATCTTGTTCACGAGGCGCTGCAAAACTATCTAAGCAACAATCAGCTTCTGAGTGCTGCAAACCTTGCTGGCTTAAAGAATTACTGGAGAATGCGACTGAATGCATTCTCGTTCGCTAACAGCGAAATTGATAATGCTATGGCGAAGATCGAACAATCCCTGTGCCATACCCTGCAGGATGCGGAACTCAGCTGGGTGTTTGATCACGAGCAAGAACAGAGCGCCGCCGAACTCCCGCTACAGAGTTACGCGAACGGCTATGTGCACACCCACATAATCGACCGCACATTTATCGACGGGAATGGCGTGCGCTGGATCATCGACTACAAGTCTTCGCAGCCGTCCAGCRAKCAATCATTGGAGAGTTTTCTCRCCGAGCAAGTAGCCCTCCACTCGGACCAGTTGACTAGATACAGAAGCTTGTTTGAGAACGAAGAAAATAAAGGCGTAAAGTCGGCACTGCTATTTACCAGCTTGCCGAAATTAGTTGAGTGTGGGTAAGGGTGCCGAAAATCTGTTAGCAACTGTCAAGAGGTCACATATCCTGTTCGGCAATAGCGTATATTCCCGGAGCGTTACGCAGATAGTCTTTATAGTCCATCCCATATCCGAACAAGTAGCGATCCACAACCTTCAAGCCAACGAAATCCACCACGATACCCCCCTCCTTGCGATCGTGCTGCTTGTCTAACAACACGGCGGTCTGTACAGAGGCACATCCTTGCTGCTTGCAGTATTCGACGATCAGCTTCAGCGTTATGCCGACATCAAAAATATCGTCAACCAAAAGAATTGTCCGACCATTGAGAGACTCGCTAGGAAAAACCTTCCACTGCAAATCTTTGCCGATGGTTTCTCCGCGATAGCGCGTTGCGTGCAGATAATCTAACTGTAGCGGGAAACCCAAACGAGTCGCTAGCTTGCCACTCGTGATTAAGCCACCATGCATAATACAAATCACTAGCGGGTTCTTGTCCGCCAACTCGGCACTGATGGAAACCGCCATCGAATCTAAGGCAGCTTCGACCTCCGCCTCGCTATGCAGGCAAGTGGAGCGCGCCTGAACTTCTGCGATCTGATCGGGCGTCATGAGGCTATGGCTCTTCCTTGATTACATTCTTTGCGAGCAAGCCATCTATCCCGTCGAGCGTAGTCGTCGGGAAGGCGAAGTCCGCATCATGGGAGTGAACGATATCGACAATCTTCAACAACACATCCTGCTTTATTTCGTGAAAGCGAATCCAGTCCGTAGTCTTCGTGAAGGTGTAGATGAAAAAGTCTAGCGACGAAGGACCGTAGCTCAATAAATTCACGATCAATGTTTGTCTCTGATCGATCTCCTCATGTGACTGCAACATCGCCTTCACGTCGTTAATAATGGCATCCATCTTCCCAGCGTCTGAATAGCGAATACCGATATTCTCCTTAATGCGCCGATTCGACATACGCGAGGGATTTTCCAGTGAGAGCGTATTGAATACAGAATTCGGTATATACAACGGCCGCTTATCGAAGGTGCGCACAACTGTCAGGCGCCAGCCTATCGATTCCACCGTTCCCTCTATCTCTCTGTCTGGCGAGCGTATCCAATCCCCAATGGCGAACGGTCGATCTAGATAGATCATGAGGCCACCGAAGAAGTTGGCGAGCAGGTCCTTTGCCGCGAAACCTATAGCGATGCCGCCTACACCACCGAACGCCAATAGCGCGGTAATTTCTATGCCTACAGTTGGCATCGCAATGAGAACAGCCGATATCACGGATGCAAGGCGCAACAGCTTGGCGAGAGCATGTACGGTTGTAGGATCGGGAGTCGTGCCTGCAGCGTCCGCCTCATCCTTCTGATTCTTCAAGAAGCGCTCTTCGGCGCGGCTAGTAAAGCGTATCGCGAACATAGCTATCAGCACGATAAATGTTAGCTGTCTAAACATGTCAAGGTTCTGCGCGGAGAACAATTCCGTATCCACATAGCCGTCGCTGACTTCGACGGCCCACAACAGGCCCATGATCAGAATAAACCAGCTTAAGGGCGCGCGCGCCGCATTCAACAAGGCATCGTCCCAAGCATTTTTGGTCTTCTCGAGATGGCGACCCACCACCGCGAGGAAACGCATTGCAACAAAACGAGCAATCAAGGTAACGGTGACCACCGCGATTAGTTCCGCCGCCCAACCCAGGTCAGTCAACACATCTAACGACAAAAATTTCTCTAGCACTTTCTACAATCTCCAATTGATTAGGTTTTCTATAGCGCATAGCGCTAAGCAGATTCGACAGACAATCTGCTAATTAATTCTTTTGCTTCCAGCCATCTATCACTCTCATACAGGCCGGCATGTTTACTCGCGTTCTTCGCCAGCATGCAGCCAATCCTATTATTACCCGGCTGCTGCTTCTCATCGAGATAGCTCACCAGTTCGGCTGCCTGTTCCGGCCGATTGCAGACCAGCACCATATCGCATCCGGCAGCCAAAGCCAGATCGGCACGCTCGGTGACCGAGCCTGCACTGTGTGCCGCATTCATAGTGAGATCGTCACTGAAGACCACCCCATCGAATCCAAACTCAGTACGTAGTAAACCCTCGATCCAGACTTTGGAGAAGCCCGCGCAATGCTCATCGACCTTGGGGTAGACAATATGCGCAGGCATGATTGCATCCAGACTCCGAATACAGGTAGCGAAGGGGATTAGGTCGTTCTCCCGGATTGCCTCTAGGCTACGCGTATCGGTTGGCAACTCCGTATGGGAATCCGCCAACACCTTGCCGTGGCCCGGGAAGTGCTTGCCCGTTGCCGCCATACCAGCGTCCTGCATACCTTCGATATAAGCGAGACCAATTTCCCCCACTGTCGTGCCGTCGCCTGAAAATGCTCTCTCTTTTATTACCGGACTGTTTACATCGAACAGATCCAAAACAGGAGCGAAGCTAATATCGACTCCATATTGCATCAGCTCAGCAGCCATCGCCCAGGCACAGACTTTAGCCGCTGTTATTCCCTGCTCTCGATCTTTCTCGTATTCGACGCCGATTGCACGCAGCGGTGGCAGTGTTAAGAATTGATCTCGAAAGCGCTGTACACGGCCTCCCTCCTGATCTACTGCGACAAGAAGGTGATCGTTACACTGCTTGATTGAGGCCACTAGGTCTTCGAGTTGCTGGACAGAAGCGTAATTTCGGCTAAAGAGAATCACACCACCGACCTGTGGGTGTATTAGCAGCTCTCTCTCCTCGGACGCAACATTCAAGCCCTTTAGGTCGAGCATTACCACGCCAGTTTCGGTATTCGTATGCTGCATTAGGTTTACTCGATTATGAGAGGCGATTATCACAAATATATTCGAAGCTAGCAAAATCAGTTCTTCAATGGAGTCAATCGCTTAGCAATCGCTATTAATTTGATGCGTAAGGTAAGCAGATTTAATGGAGCGATTTTGCTTCCATTATCTGATTAAAACTCACTATAGTTGAGCTTTAACGGAAGCAATAGTTCAATCTTTAGCACTACAGGGAGTTCATTCATTTAAATCTGTAGGACCCTGGAGACAAGGCGATGAATAAAATTCTGCCAGAAGTTTCTGTCTGGTATCAAGAACTGGCCAGCGGAGCCCTCTTCGAAGTTGTCGCAATCGATGAGCCTAATAGCACCATAGAATACCAGCTGGTCGATGGCGAACTCGGTGAGTACGACCTCAATACTTGGCGTCAGCTCACTATTAGTGAAGCCGAAGCGCCCGAAGACTGGCGCACCCCCTTTGAGCTTAACAGCGAAGATCAAGCCTACTCGGATCAAGTGTTTGTCCCGGAAAACCTCTCTGGCGCACTTTTGGATATTGAGCCTGACTCACTAGACCTAGGCGATGATTTTCAAATTATCTAAGTCTTTAGGCTGAATCACTGGACCTAAGCGATGGTTTTCAAATTATCTAAGTCTAGAGACAGCATCGCTGGACCTAAGTGATGATTTTCTGATTATCTGAGTCTTTAGCAAGACTAAATACTCGAAGTTCTAACCCTAAAGTTTTATTGTCATTGCCAGATAACTGTATATAATTACAGTATTCACACCCGCAAAGGACAATAACATGCTTAAGCTCACGTCCCGGCAAGAAGAAATCCTCGCCTTTGTTAAGGACTATATACACGAGACCGGCTACCCACCTACCCGCTCCGAAATAGCCAGCAAGATGGGCTTCAAATCACCGAATGCCGCCGAAGAGCACCTGCGGGCACTGGCTCGAAAAGGCGCGATCGAGGTCCTACCAGGAACATCCAGAGGCATTAAGCTACCCATTAACGAGCAACTCGGCCTGCCGATCATCGGCCAGGTAGCTGCCGGCAGCCCAATCCTCGCCCAGGAATCAATCGCTGACTACTGCGATATACCCCCCGACATGTTTTCACCCAAAGCGCACTACCTCCTCACTGTGAAAGGCACAAGCATGATCGATGTCGGCATCTTTGAGGATGACTTACTCGCCGTGCACAAAACCGATCAAGCCAAGAGTGGAGACATCGTAGTAGCGAGAATTGACGACGAGGTGACTGTTAAGCGATTAGAAAAGGGTCGCAGCAAATACAAACTCAGCCTGCTACCGGAAAATCCTGATTTTGATCCTATCGAAGTAGACCTGAGAAGCTGCGATTTCGCTATCGAGGGGGTCAGTGTTGGGGTAATACGACGCAAAATATAGCAGCGCATCTACTCCAATATTGCAGAAGGCTCTGTGCGACAGCGCTCACGGTGTCACACAGAGTGTATTAAGATTAAGGGACGCTAGTCTTCCGGGCTGCCTTCTTAGCAACCTTCTTCTTCGCTTTTTTCTTAACGGGACTCTTCTTCTTTACGGCCTTTTTCTTCTCTGGCTTGGTCACTACCCACTTGCCGCCTTCATGGTATGCCTTCCAACCAGTCGCCTTTTTATCGATCTCGGTCTGCACATATTGCTCTTTCGTCTTGCGACTGAAGCGAACCAGCGTCTTATTGCCAGCATCGTCTTCTAACGGCGCTTCCATCAGGAAATTATACTTTGGGTCAATCTCGGACTTGTGCGGAAGCAATTCTTCTATGTAGGGCGCCCTTGTCTCGCGATTTCTAGGAAACTTGCTAGCAGCCAGGAACATGCCCGACGCACCATCGCGCAACACATAGTGGTCTTCCACCGTCTCGCAAATTAGTTCCGGCATTTGCACCGGATCCATCTTCGGCGGTGCGGCTTCTCCGCTTCTTAGAAGCTTGCGTGTGTTTTTGCAGTCTTCAC
>NVUL01000025.1 GCA_002401885.1 SAR86 cluster bacterium | reverse complement strand
TCGGCTGTCTGCGGAGCTTCGCTTCTTTCGAACTCCCGACCAACTGGTTCGAAGATTTTTAGTGGAATATTGCACCCTTTATAAATCAATGACTTGCGGCCTTGGTCAGCCTCCAATATTAGTCTAATTGAGCCTGAATTAGCCTGAATGAGTACATTTCTTACTACATACATACTGTGTACTGTCGCGACCTCTCATATGAAGCCTCTGGCTACTGACGACCCAAATCGGACACTCACATACTTACATTCCTGATTTAAGTAATCATATGTCAATATGATTACTTACGAATTCTTCTAGAGTTCAAAGATTTTCATGAAAGAATTTTATTATCTTTTCCCATGCATCACGTCCTGCCAAATAGTTGGCTTCTCTTGAGCCACCGAGGATAAATCCATCAGGCGAACCGCCTCGAGGCCAGATTTCAAAATTCATCGCATGCCCTACATTTCTATATATACCGTATTCTATGTTGCCATTAGTCTCCGTTGAATTTATCAATTCAGAAATCATTCTGGAAGACGGCCAAAGTCTGTCATCATCTCCAGCCAGCAATAGAATTGGGATTGAAGCGCCTGCAATAGATATAGATGCATCTACTTCAGCACGCTCCAGAGCATCGATATAGTAGGGGAGGAAACTTGCGGATTTACCTGCCATTAACCGCGGGACTATCATTACCCCAATGACAAGATGATTTCTAAAGCCAGCAAACTGCAGTGGCTCGTTCTCCCAAGTCCATGACGAGCCCGCATTTAATTTTTGAATAGTTGAGCCTTCGAAAACTACTGATGCAGGCGCCCAAGCAGCTAGCGCCATAATTCTCGGGTCGCGGCTGGTAGCCAGTAGGCCTAACTCAGACCCTTTGGAAGCGCCATATAGACCGATTCGACTAGAGTCTAAGTTATGAGCGGCGGAGTTTTCGACAATCCAATCAATAGCATCAGTAATTCTTTCTATTGGAATATGTTCAGATGACGGCATACCAGTGCCTTCTCCTCGATGATATCGAAGGTCAAGAACCGCAAACCCTCTGTCTGCCAATAGTGAGGCTTTGATGCGAGAATAGCGGCCATCTGATCCGGGCAAGCGAATAATAATAGGCAAATCAGAGACTGTCGACTCATTCACCCATAATTCTGCTTCTACTAAGCTAGTAGACACTTCTATCAGGCTAACTGACTTCCAAGGATAAGTTCTGTCAATTGTTTTTGTAACTCGACCTTTGCTGGTTTCTGCCGATATTTCGTAGCTCCTCGATTCCCAAGACTCAGAGTGCTGAAATCGTTCTTGATCGCCTGACTCCATTGACCAGAGCAATCCAGAAGAATCCTTGCTTATGTAGGTGCCTCTAATCGGAACTGCAGTTGCTACGTCTAATTCCCCAGATTCGTCAGATACAAAAGCTGCCCAAGATACAAATTCATTACCAGACGCGTCGGTCGTTGTAGCTCTGAGATTAATGTCTTCATTTCGCTCCAACCCAGAGACTTTAATGACTATAGGTTGATCGATTCTAGCTACAATTGGATATATCTCGAGATTAAAATTTCTGAGAGAGAAATCAGCAATTTCTGGTGCTGGCTTTGGCGCCCAAGCTTCCGGCTGAGTTTCTATCCTTAAGATTGAATAGGCGATAATGGATGAAGGCGCAATTGTTGTTACGGCCAGCAATATCAATAAAGTCTTCTTGATATTCATTGTTTGAATTCCAAGTTCGTCAAATTCTTAGTCTGTCCTACATTGACGAGGGCTAGCTCAAAAAGTTACAGCTCGATAACTGGAAGTGTCCGCTTTTGGCACTTAGCTGCATGCCCAAGCACTGCTCCATTGCAGGCCCTCAATGCAGGTTGGTTATGAAATGATTTCGATATAGAAGCCTCGCTTTTTAACTGACATAATCGAACTGATCCCTAAAAATCCAGTGTGCTCTCTCATTTCTCAGAATAAGTACACTTTCAGGCGAATCACGGAGGTCCGATGAATATCAGAATGATACTGTTTGATGTTGGCAACGTGCTAGTTGAGCTAGGCGATGCAAGCCTAATTCGGAACCACTCAACTACTAGTTTTACTGATAGCTACTTCTGGGAAACGTGGTCGACATTACAAGGGGTCGCCGATTTCGAGTCGGGAAAGACAGATCCGCTCGCATTTGCAGATGATGTTATAGATTTTTATGACCTTAAACTCTCGCCAGAGAATTTTATCGAGGTCTTCCGAGGCGGAGCCAAAAGGAAATTTGAGGGTGTCGATGAGTTTCTATCTCGGCTCTCCAACACGTATGAGATTGCATGCCTAACAAATACAAACCCGATTCACTGGCCAAAAATTCGAGATGACTTTGAATTGGGAAGTTTGTTTAGAAAATCCTACGTATCTTATGAGATTGGGCTTCTTAAGCCGAACGCTAGCATTTTCAGACATGTACTAGATGATACCCATTACGAGGCTCAAGAAATTCTATTTGTAGAAGACAATGTTGACAATATTTTGAGCGCTAAAAGCCTTGGGTTTCAATGCTGCCATGTCAAGAATTTCGAAGATGCAAGAAGCAAGATCGACGATATCCTAAAGCAAACAGCTTAACATTTTGGTCAAATCGAAGATTGAGCGTATACCCATTTCTCAACTCCCCAATGTTTGCGTCTGGAACAAAGCAAAAACCTTTTCCCCGAACCAAAATATCCTACATGCTCGTTAAGACATTTCTTACTACACAAAGCCTTCCAGGACTCGTGTTAGTCGTTCTGATGAATTGATTTCCTTCAGTTTTTGTAAAGAAGTCTGTAGTTGTGCAGGTGCTTCGAAGCCTGATCGCCTAATTCCGAGTACGCTAGTTTAATCAACTACTTATCGTGAACGACTGTCCCAAAGATGGACAGCATGGAACTACGTAAGATCTTGATTTGATTAGAGGCAGCGTTAGAGCTTGGGACACTTCTGACTGACAGCTATCGACTGTGGATTCAACCGGTTGACGCAACACATTGGTTAAATCGGCTCGCCGGTGTATCGAAGTCTAACGTTTTTCTCGGCCGCTCGTTTAGTTTTCTAGCAATAGCATTTAACTTGGCTTGTGTGTGAAGAGATAGATCAGTCCCCTTTGGTAAATACTGTCTTAGAAGACCGTTGGTGTTCTCGTTAGAGCCTCGTTGCCAAGGACTTTGTGGATCACAGAAGTAAACTTTTACGTCGGTTGCTAAAGTAAAACGCTCGTGATCAGCGACTTCTTTGCCTCGATCCCAGGTGAGCGATTTATAGAGTTCGATGGGTAGTTTATGGGCGTGCTTGATCAGGGCATTGATGACGGTCTCAGTATCCTTGCCATCAACTTTCGCCATCATCACGTAACGAGTGTGCCGTTCAACTAGAGTTGCGATATGGCTGTTGTTGGTGCCAGAGATTAGATCACCTTCCCAGTGGCCTGGTACGGCTCTGTCCTCCACTGAAGGAGGACGTTCACTGATCGAGACGGTATTAGTAATTCTGCCGTGATCACTTGTCTTCTGAGTGTGATGGCGTGACCGACGCATGGCGCGTGTTCGCCTAAGGTGCTGAACGAGCTCCTTTTTTAGGGCGCCGCGGGCTTGAATGTAGAGGCTGCGATAGATCGTTTCGTGTGACACTTGGAGGTGCTCATTGCCTGAATACGTTTTTTTAAGCCATCCCGCAATTTGAACAGGCGACCATAGCTGCTTGAGCTTCCTTGCAACTATTTGAGCGAGATATCTATTACTCGCTAGTTTACAGATTTTAGGACGAAGTGCTTTATCCCAAGTGCTCTGATCCGCGTGGGTTGCACGATAACTTGCCGGGCCACCGTTGCGTTTAATCTCACGACTCACAGTTGAAGGGGCTCGATCAAGAGTAGCAGCAATCGCTCGCATAGAATCTCCGGAAACAAGCCCACGAGAGATTTCCTCACGTTCTGCTACCGATAATGAAGTTGTTGAACGAGTTCGTTTGGGTGGTCGAATACCGCCAGTTCTAGATAATATACCAGCGATGGATGAATGGTTTCGACCGAAAAGCTGGGCGATCGATTGCAGAGAATCACCTTTTTGCCAGCGATCCCACATCAAGGATTTGTCTGTTTCAGTGTAATAGATCCGTGTTCTGTGTTTCATTTACAACACTCCCTCATTGGTCCAATGAGTTTAGCGTGTTGCATCGACGGGTTGAATCCACAACCCATAGCGGACACCGGACAAAGGCTCAAACTCAACCTGACACTATTAGTCCTCTTCTGGCTTATTCCTAATCAGGATAAACTTAAGGGGTATATTGGTAGAGTAAATTAACCGGCCTTTTCTCCGATCGCCATCTATTCGCGGTTGGATTCGATCTGAATGTAAATCTCTCGACAGCATTACGCGCATAGGCTCTTGGCTGCCCCCCATTTGGCGAAGAGTAAACAGCATCAATACTTCTTGCGTTGCCATGCTTATCTAATGAAAACTGCAATAGCACTGAATTCAGTTCAGTATTCAATCCAGCGATTAAGCTAGTTTTTTCAGGCCTTCTTGTAAATCGTAGTGACTCATTCCAAGCAGTAAATTCAATCGCTTTTTTTATGTCCGTGTCTATGCCAATTCCTAATGTCGTCAAATCAATTGGTCTCTGTTCCTGCATCGCTGAGTCTATAGAGGTGTAAAATTTGTTCATGGGTAGTATTGTTGGCTGCTTGAAAAAGGCCGATATCTTTTCCTCATCCAAACCGATTTCATGAAACTTTTCTGCAGCCTGTCTGTACAATGCGTCGCTAGAGCCGTAGTTTTTATTGCGACCTAAATCATTGGCAAGTTTTATGAAGTCTGCTTCATAGACCAGAGCCATTCCTGCTGCTTCAGGGTTGTCAAATTGATCCACTATAGATCCAATTCGTCTTATTGCAGACAATGCATCATCAAGAGAGCCGGCACTAGGGCCTAGGCGAAGTTCGTCTCCCGTCCTTTGCATCGTCATTCCCCTGTACTCCATTATTGCCGAACGATACAGCCATGGGATAAGTGCAGCACTTCCTGATTCATATTCGCGCTCTGCGAAATCAACTGCATTTTCCATGACGACTCTATAGTCCATAAAATGCTCTGCGCGCTGTTTTGGAATGTCCATGTACACTGCCGCTAGATTCCATGCTGCGAATTCGTCCAACAGGCTCAATAAATCTTCAGTATCGAAACTCGAGTGCTGCTCAAATATCCAAGCCATAAACTGGAATCTATTGTTTATCGACTCCCACTGTTCTAGTCGAATGTCGTTTGAGATTTGCTCAACTAATGCAGGGAGCTGGCTGTATGAGGAGAGGTTCTGATTAATCCTACTAATCTGCAAATACCTGTCAATCAATCGATCCACATCTTGATAATTTTCGAGTCCAACTTGCAGTGATATCATCCGCTTCATTGGTTCCAATAATTCTGCATGGAATGGACCATAGGTAGTCTCGGCTGCGGCGATTTCCTCTTGTATTGCTGTAATTTCAGCGATGATTCGATTGCTGACGTCTACGGCAGATTCACTCTCTTCTATATCAACGGCTGTAGAGTCTGCAGCGAGGGTATATTGAGCCCCACCAACACCCCATATTGCTGAAATATAGAACGCAATGCCTATAATAACCTTCAAACGACGTTTTGAATCACGCATCGCTTCTTCCTCACATTAGGATGGTCTTGCTTCATAGTACTGGAGCATCAGGCAATTTTAAATGCCGAATTGATGTGAACTTCGGCATCGATAGTTGCACTCTAACGGCACTATCTGTATATGATTAAGTTTAGAATAAAAAGGAACGGAGAGACTAAAATTTGATCAATTTGTTAAATATAAATCTCTCCGTCTCCATTAATTATTAGTTGCTCCATTAATGGAAAAAGACCGGGTTCAACCCAGCTAGTGCGGACAAAATAGTTTTTCATCCAATCTACGGGTGCCCCACAATCCCTTTTTAGGGTCACAATAATAATCGAGAGAAGGCTTTGGCTATGACAAACCCTAAATTTGTTACTTACTTGCATGAGGAGGAAGAACTCACCCTTCTCGAAAATACTAACGGTCAGCTAACCGCTGTAAACGTAGCGAATGTTGGTTTTCAGATTATCGCTGGCAGCCCGGCCCTGACATTGAATGGGGAGCCTTTTAGTATGTCTTTAGCCCTTTATAACGCCCTAGATTATTTGCAGAGTGTAGGAACCAAAACATTTATAACATTGGGAGGCCCTGGATCGGCATATAAAACTCTATTTGAATATTACAACGAAACCTATCCTATTCTGAAGAGTCAAATTGTGGAATGGCGATTTAATGGGATTGATTTGGATGTAGCCGACCCTGCCAGTCTCAAAGACATCAAAATGTTAATCGGTGATTTGCGCAACGATTTTCCGGAGGATTTTCTTATTACCTCAGCGCCTCAGGCCTCGTCGCTTATAACCGGAACAGACCCCAATGTAAATTTTGACTGGCTGGAGCTGGCCGACGAGCTCGATTGGTTCAATGCTAAATTCTATAACTCTAAGCTTGGTACACTAGAAAATACCAAAGATTTTGAGGACATAATCAAACGCGGCTTTAATCCGAGTCAGGTTTTGGCTGGTATGTTGACCAATCCAGCAGACGGCTCCGGATATCTAAATATGGATACTATTAGCATTACATTATTTGAGCTGATTAGCATATATGGTAAAGAATTCGGCGGGATTATGGGCTGGGAATGGTACAACGCCATTAGTGCCAATGGACAACCAGGGCCCGCTGGCTGGGCCGATAACATGTCGACTATTCTGGCAAGTGCTAAATAGGCGTTTTGCAAAAAAATGCTAGAGGAAGGCCAAACGAGTACCTTTTTCGAAGCCTGCTAGCCTAATTCGAAGTACGTCAATTTAATCAACAACCTACTGTGAACAACTGTCTCAAAGATGGACCGTACGGTACTATGTAAGCCATTGATTTGATTAGAGACAGTGTTAGAGTTCGGGACACTTCTGAATGACCGCTATCGACCCATTGGCGACCATCAGCTAGGTTAATCGTAAGGTCATTCGCAATTCTCGCATTGTGAATCCAGATATTTTCTGAGACTTTTCTTGTCCGTCAAATCTGAATCCATGCTTCCGGTAGAAGGCGATTCCACGGGCATTGAGATCAAGAACCCAGAGGGTGACCGTAGAGTTGCCACTATCTCTAAGGTGGTTTCTAGCCTGGTGATATAGGTTTCCCGATCGTCCAGTTCCCCAGTACGATTGCAGGTAATAGAGTGCTCCCAATTCACCCCACTCCGGTTTTGCATCAATATCGTTGCAAATTCCACATGCAGCAAAACCGATGAGGGAATTGTCGTCAAAATCTAAGAAAACGGAAACATCTTTGTTCTGGAGCGTTTGCTTCCACATTTCACAGCGTTTATCCGTGTCGAGCTCATTCAGGAATTCTTGAGGTAAGAGCCCTGCGTAAGCTTGTTGCCAAGCTAGCACGTGTAGGGCGGCCAAATCTGGGCAATCATCTATATTAGCCAAGCGTCTCATGCCGTGTAGGATAAATCATCAGTGTTTATCTGTGTAGTGTGAATGTAGCAGGGAAGGGGCTGCTTCTGGCACATAGCAGACTGTGTATCCGAGGTCTGCTACCGCCCCAAAGCAGACGCTAGGCTATGGAGATCTTGTTGGAAATGTTAGTTTCATTTTTATGTTATCTGAACTTCTGATCGCCAAACTAGTCTTCCGAAAATATAAATCTCAGCCCATTATTAAGCATTACTCCTATGCCAGACAGATGAGTCTCGCCTTCATAGACATTATATTCGATTTCTAGGCGCGGATAGCTTCTGCTTACGAGTCGATTGTACAAGTCTTCTGCATTGCCTCTTACTTCATCTGATTCGTTGCCTCCCATCGCTATAAAAACCTGCTTCGAGAGATCATTCTCTCTATCTGCATAATTTTGTTCATAGCTCAGGCTTACTCTGCTATCCCAATAAATAGAAGGACTACCCAGAACATAATTATCGAATGAATCTGAATGATTAAAAAGCACATAGAGACCAAATAGACCGCCAAATGAATAACCGGTAATTGTTCGAGAACTTTCGTCTGTTCTATAAGTTTGACTAATGTAGGGCTTTACTTCTTCTTCTATAAAATTGAAATAGGCTTCTGCTCCTCCTGTGCTGATGTCTTCCGCCATAGCGTATCGTGGCGGAGCGCGCCTTCGATTCTCCCCCCAAACAGGGTCATTTGTCGGCGTTAAATCCCTATTACGAGATGAAAACCTTTCATTCGGGTCGTTGTACCCTATTCCAATCAGAATTACTTCGGGTAGCTCTCCCAGTAATTGGAGTGACCTCAGGTTTCCAAGGACAATAGGGAATGTTCCGTTTGCATCGACTACATAGACGACTGGATATGACAGATCAGTTTCACTGTAGTTGTATGGAAGACCTACATCGATACGGAATGTCTCATCAACGTTGCGAGAGCGGATAACATGCTGAGCCGTATCGCGGATTGAAACGAAATCTCTCGTTTCGAGTACTTGAGAAAATACATGAGATTGGGTTAAGAGTGTTACTGTTACCAATACGAGGCTTCTGAGCAGTGACTTCACTGTATTGCTCTCCTGTCGTCCCTAGATAATGGTTTTGAGACTTTTGTTATATGACGACAGTTTTCGGAAAAGGTTACAACAGGTTCAGACGCGGTTTACGCGCCATCTAGACGACAGTCTCAAAGAAATGGGGTCAGAGTGAACCTCCTACAGTTTAACGGATACTTTAATTCAGCGACAATGTCGCGTAAGGAGTATCCCAATGACCAAGAAAAGAAAGCCCTACAAGACCTATACCAAAGAATTCAAACTAGAAGCTGTGCGGATGATGCAAGAGTCTGGCAGACCAGCCAATGAGATAGCCATGGAACTCGGCATTCGTCGAAATCAGCTCTATAAATGGGCTGAGCAGCTAGAGTCTAATGGCGAGTCGGCCTTCAAAGGCCGTGGACGCCCGAAGAAAGAAGATCAGGCCGAACTTACTACGTTAAAACAAGAGAATGACCGACTACGTGAAGAGGTGGAGATTTTAAAAAAGGCGGCAGCATACTTCGCGAGAGAGCTGAAGTGAAGTATGCCTTTATCAAAGCGCATAGGCACGAGTACAAAACCTTACGTCTGATTGCCACTCTAGAAGTATCCCCCAGCGGATTCTATGGCTGGTTAGATCGCCCAGAGAGTAATCGTGTGAAGTCCAATCGCACGCTTGTATCAAAGATCCAGTTGCTTCATCAAGCCAGCCGTAAAATCTACGGTTCACCAAGAATACATAAAGACCTGGAAGCGCAGGGTGAAAAGGTTAGCGTGAACCGTGTTGCACGACTCATGCGGGCAAACAACATTCAGTCGAAGATGGCTAGGCGGTTTGTTATAACAACTGACTCCAAAAACACGATGAGGCCTGCTCCTGATCGCTTGCAGAGAGACTTTAGAACATCGCGAGCTAACCAGGCTTGGGTGTCTGATACAACGTTCATCCCCACCCGGCAGGGCTGGCTCTATCTAGCTACAGTAATCGATCTTTACTCACGAAGCGTTATTGGCTGGTCAATGGGAGGTAAGAACAACGCCGAACTGGTTCAAGATGCATTGACGATGGCCATTTGGAGAAGAGGCAAACGTGATCAAGTTATTGTTCATTCAGATCAGGGCAGCACCTATGCTTCTGGTGCCTATCAGCAACTCTTAAAAGAGCACCGACTAATTTGCAGCATGAGTCGAAAGGGAGAGTGTTTGGATAACGCTGTGGCGGAGAGTTTTTTTGGTACTCTAAAGACTGAGCTGGTTGATCACGAGGACTATCGAACTAAGGCGGAGGCAAAGCAAAGTCTGTTTGAATATATCGAAGTGTTTTACAATCAGAGAAGACGGCATTCTTATCTGGGCTATGTTAGCCCAGCAGAATATGAGAGGAGAAGTGCCCCTCTCTAAACCAACCCGTTTTACTGGGGGAAGCTCAGAGTACTTTGATCTGGATTCCGACTGAGCTTTGAAAGCAGTTACTCTGACTCCATCGGTTTGGCTGAGGGTCAGGGATAAGTATCCTCTACACATTGAGAAAATCTATAAGGGCTATCCTTAACCGCACTGGTTTTCTAATCTTTTTGTGCCCCAGGAATCGTACGAAATTCAAGTTGTAGGATATTCCCCGGCATGGTCATAACCCAAGATTGATTTTCTGATAGCGAGGCCTCAAGACGACCTACATACTCTAATTGATTGCTGCCCGGAGAGACCCTAAATGGATTTGATAATTTATGGAAGAAATCCTCCCAGTGGCCCACTACAGTCAATGTTGCTCTGGTATTCTCAATAACCGATCTTGGGTAGTCGCCAGCTTTGGAAAATCCCGCCATTACAATGACAGCCACATCGATGCCTCGTTGACTGATCATTTCATCAGGTACTTTTCCTTTTCCGGGGTCGCTGGCAGTGTCTTGATAGTATGCGCGTAATAACACATTTCCCTCATCGTCCCGAAAGTCTATAAGGTAAGCGTAAACATCGCCCATTTTCCAGTCCCAGGCAGTTCTAATATTTAGCGGTTTACCGCACTTATACTTCCCTGTTTGGGCGGTAAAGCTCCAAAAATGTGGCGCATGGGTTGTTGGAATCGAATATATAAATATGCCGTCGCCCATATCCATCCATTGACTCTCTTTGGCGGCAATTGTGCGCGAGCCGTTCAAATTGCAGTCGAAGCCCAGTTGATCACTAATTATTGCAACTGCTGTTTCAGAACCGACGAACCTGGCTTCATGCAAATAATTTTCCATTATGAAGGGGACATCTAACAGATGGTCATAGTGAGAATGACCTGCAATTATTGTCCCGACCCGGTTTTCCGGATTTGTCTGTGCATCACGAAGATGGCCAGGGAATAGATTACTAATGCGTTTCGAGTTTCTGGCCAGAGAAATCCCAGGGATATTGCGCCAAAACGACGGGTTGGAATAGAAGGGAGCAGTGAGCAAACGTTTACCCTCTACTTCAATCATGAGGCCACCGACACCCAAGTAGTGCAATTTCACACTTATATTTTCGGTGTGATTTGGGGATTCCAAAATCAATGAACTGTTTTCGAGTTTTACATGCTCCTTGTCTGCGAGTAAAAGAGGGTGCAATGGATTAGCGCTGCATCCAACGACTAAAGTGGATGCACACAGTAAGACAGTCAGCTTGCGGAACAAGGTGCCAAAATTATAGATCTGCTCCATCAAGGCTTCAGTCAGACGATGCATTGCGTGCTCTCTGGCTGCAAGTTTGAGCAGGAAGTTGCCAGGTGCTCGGTTTCCAAAACGGGATGTCATTAAATTCACCATGCATTCTAGGCGGGCTATTCGGGCAGCGATTAAAGGCCTTGAATACTAAATCCCCCTTGCTGCTCTCTAATCGATCATCAATGATTCCGATAGTAGAAAGAATGTTAACTTCGGAACCCATTGTTCGTTTCAGGGGGTGTTCTGGAGTATCGTAGTGCTGGTCAATAGACACCAAGAGTGATCCGAGCGGTACTAATCCTTTCAGGTGCTTTTCTGACACCTCCGCAACTCTGTTTAGAGTTAGATTATAAAAATTCACATTTTTGCCAATTCTACTAGCGCCATTGAGAACTGGAGCTAGAGCGTCCAATGTTTCATCAATATTTGATGCTGCCGCCATGTAGACAATATTCTTGAGCGCTTTATGGGTAACCCATTCTAGCTGGAAGCTTTCTAGGATATTGTTGAGTACGATAGCCCCCATGCTATGCCCCACCAATGTGATTTCATACTCTAGGTCTGTATTCAATTCACGTTGAGCATCGATTCGCTTAAATAGCTCTTCGAAAAACATGGCTCCCGCTATCCCCTGTGTACGTCTCGAATCAATATAATAAGGCGGTTGAATCATATTTTGAGTGCGTCGCTTCATATTGTCCCATGCGGATGCCGCTATCCCGCTGTGCCAGAGAGAAAATAGTGTGTAGCGAAATGGTGCGGCTGCAATCTGAAGCGATGCTCCAGCTGTACGCTCCCATTTCCCGACCTTGTAAGTACTTAGATTTGCCTGAAGATTGTATTCTTCGCTGTTTCTCAATTCATTGAATTGACATTGACTATTTAGAAGAAGTTCCGAATCGCTGGAAATTTCGTTGCACACTGTTTGTTGGGCAGTCTTCCAGGCAAAGGACAAAGTGTTGGGCCAGTAAGCAGAAGCGAATTGGTCTATTTCATTGCTTAATTGATAGTATGCAGTGGCTGGGTAACGACCCAAGGTTCTAAAAATATCTGCGGTGATCATGAACGGAGATGTTGCAATTCCTAACGCAGCAGGAACTTTACGACCTTCCCGTACCAAGAATGTTTGTTCTGCCCAAGTGGGAACAGGGGCCGTTGGCCAAGACATGAAAATGGGGTAATGCCAGTCTGCGTCATTGATGATTTGATCAGGCAGCTTCTTTTCGATAATACGCGTATCTGTATCGCCAAAAGAGTTCAGTCCACCGTGTACGTATATAAGCAGTTTTACTGGGATATTATCAGTCTTACTACCTTTTGCCTTGGTACGTGCCAAGCTTTCTGCTTCGCAGAAAAGGTGAGACACCATTTTTGCGGATTCTTCCTGTGTCAGTACTTCAACGCGGGATCGTTGTATGAAATTTAGCCCAGTCAAATCTTGCGGTATTAATTGGCCGTCATTATCAACTCGAACAATGTGATCTTCAAATGTCCTCTCGGCATTAAAATCAAATTCTTGCGTTGCAGCACATCTCAAAGGTGCATCGATATGTTTGACTACTATTGGCACAGGTACAGCAGAGCAGGCCGCCAAAAGTGTAGTGAAAGAGAATGCTATGTAATGATTCTGCAAGGTTGTACTCCATAGTCTGGTTTTAAATCGTAGTGTTATTCAGGCTAGATTTATATTGTTTCCAATTTAAGATTCAGAACAATTGTCTAGGCTGAGTTTTCTTGAATTTATTGCTTAGCACTACATACAGTCGCCCCGCAGTTAAATATCTTATCTCCCAAATGAGTCGTTAGGGCGATTTCTACAGATTGCTCATTCTCTGGTAATGCAAAATCCACTGCGGTTTGCCCAGTTGTGAAACTATCTACCCCCAGGCCTGCAACTTTAACTGCCAATACATGAGCCGGGGAAGTGATTTTGGCAGTGTGTGGTTTCACCGTATCGGTTGACGCGCTTACGGCCGATTCCAAGGCCGGAGAAGTAATAGATTCGATTTTGAAATGTATTGAATGTAAATCTGATCCTTGGCTGTAGTCAAAACGTAAATCGTATATCCCCAAACTCAAATGGCGAGCTTGCCCTGCCACTGTTTCCGTTAGTGAATAGCATGCCTGACCTTGGGGTGCTGTGCCTTGCTCTGCTGAATAGGTTGTGCCATCTGCTGGCGTCAAATTGGAGAGTGAAGGGTTCGAGCTTGGGGCAATAGAAATTGAATTGGGATAACTAAAGCAGATAGAATGACTGTTTTGCACAGAATCAAGGAATAGATTGTTTTGGAATGAATTTGCTGATGTTAACTTGAATACGTCAGCGTTCAATTTCTCTACCTGATCTTTTGCAGTCGCTAGCATTTCTCCTAATCGAACTATAGAACTTGTATCGAGAGAGTTGTTGCCGCGAATGATTTCAAGTAATGCTGATTCTGGTTGGCGTAGAATTTTTCGCTTTTCCCAATTTGTTGGGTCTCCACCCTTTACTATAGAAAGCCTCAGCCATGTTTTTCCCAGATACTGCTCGTTCGTAGATTTCTCAAGTAACCCTTGATTGTCAGATTTTAGGTCAGCGGGATTTACTGGTACCAAGGATTCTCTACTAGGAGAGTCTGTTAAGCCTCTAATCATCGCTGTAGGGATGGCTAGGAGGGTATCGGCGATCAGGCCGACGGGATCATCAATTCTGCCGGCAGAATCCGCAGTCAAATAAAACTGACATTTTCCAACGCTGCATGCCTCTTGTTTTATTAGCAAGAGCTCTCCAGCCTGTAGGGGAATGACTTTGGAGTTTTTATTAGCTTGCCAATCAATGTAATCCGACCCGCCCATGAAACCTATATTTGCCTCAAATACCAGGTCGTTTTCATTCGTGGCTATTAGTGCCTTTGCAATTTCATTTGCGACCTTTATTTCTGCCATAGTAACTGGGTCAGCTAAACCAAGCGCTTCGCTTGACGTGCTGATAAAATCTAACATCGCTGCACCGTTTGCCTTTTCGCCACTATCGTATTCATATATTTTGAGTGACATTTGCAATTCATCGCTTTCGAGTCGTTTGGGGCCATAAATTAGTTGATTCAATAGTGGCGCTTTTGTACCATCCGCTACGAAAGTGTAAGGGCCCAAAACCTTAGAAACGGTGTCGCTTTCATTTCCATTGTTCACTTCTGTGAATTCAGCCACAATGACTACCTCATTCATGCCTCCAAAATCGGCCAAATATCTAAGGAATGTATCGGTGAGGCGAATTGAAAATGTGTCGTCTCCGGATGCAGAATATTTGTCATTGGTTCGATAAATCAGTTCGGGAGAGCCGGCCAGCGAACTAACTGAAACAAGAGCAGGGGTCAATTCCCCATTCTTCACGGAATATGCGTGATTAGTGCCTATTGAAGTATTGCAACTGGAGAATGTTAGGAAAATTAAAGTAATAGCAGCAATTCTAAGTTTCATGTATGCCTCCGTGAATAAGTTTGGCTAGAGCTCTTTCACATTTCTCTGAAAGTGAGCTGCGAAATAAGAGACTTCTTTGGCGTTCGTTGCCAGAATAGAAGTTTTTGGTATTCATGTCCACAATAATGGCGGGTCTGAAGTAGAGGGGTAAATAACCAATCTGGCTGACGATGCAGGTATGGGCCATAGGGTTCTGAATATATCGGCCAAATATTAATGCTATAAAATTCAATAGTATAGGTATGTTATTCCCAATCTCAATACCCCGTTACAAGAAGCTAGAGTTGAAAGTCCGGTCTCTCAGTGATGAAAGGCGCCTGCTAGATCCGCAGTAATCTTTGCATCCTGCCTAAGTACTTCATTGTAGGCGACGGAATGAGCGTTATTATCGGAGCCAACTAAGAGTAAACTCCAATATCGAGTCGCCGAACCCGCGATGCTAGCCTGTCCCAAGCTGCTCTACCCAAAGTCTTAGACGACACTCATAACGTAACAATTTAAGAGTTGATTCGACTAAAAACGGGCTGTGGGGGCCAGAGATTCAATATTAATGCGCAGTCCCTTAGTTTTTCTTTTTATTCCAATACCTTGTCACTAAAGTTGTGTATGTATTCTGAATCGCTATCTCTAAGGAAGATGTACTGGAATGACAGCATTGTATAAGGAGCGTGCATCAAGAATCGATTCCTGATCCAATTCTGCTGCCTGAGCAAGTGCTGAAATTTTTGAGGGTGCGCACTTAGTTAGAATCCTTCGGTATTAGGCTCCCCCTCTAGTGCAGGAGACACCACACCCCTATAAAATAATCAGCAGCATTTCTCAGCTTTTGATAAACTTCTGCAGCTAGAGACCCAGAGAATATCCGCTTGAATTATTGTTATAACCATCCAAATGCTCCTGCCGTAGAGAAGTGCGCGCGCTGCGAAGTTGATATGTGCGGTACGTGCGCCAGCTACCTCGATTCTGGTGCCTTTTGCGAGAAGTGCGTTTCGGCTGTGGAGACGGAAGATTTCATTACAGCTCAATCTAACAAGCTGAATAAGTCCGAAATCGACCTCGTCCTAAGCAAGCACGCTGAGGACAAAGAGGTAGAGCGCGCCGGTGTAGAGAAGCGCAAGGACGGCGTTGTCCTCTGGCTAGGCTTCGGCGGCGGTTCAGCTATGATCTTCATTTCCTTACTGATTTATGCTTTTCCCATGCTGTTTCAGTTCGACGCGGAGGCTGCTGCGGCGTTCGAGGCGTCTCAGGCGCTGGAAGAATGTCGCTTAGTGTTTGAGGAAATAGGCTATCTGCTTGAAGACGGAGAAGAGCCTAATCCATCACTGCAATGCGCGGATAGTAACGTGCCAAACATAGTAGAGCGACAGGGCGATACGGTACGTGTATCGCACCCCAATCCCGGTCAATATGGCCTAAGCGCCATCTATGTCAGTACTGATACTCACGAGGTGGTGCTAGAAGGATGATAAAATCAAGGTATGGCAGGGGCCAGAAGGGCTTCACGTTAATTGAGTTGATGATAGTAGTTGCCATCATAGGAACTCTCGCCAGTGTCGCGCTGCCTGCATATGGGCATTACCGCAACCGAGCGGCATTCACCGAGGCCCTGCTGGCGTTCAGTGTGTATCAAAATTTTATCGTTATCGCGGCGGAGTCCAATCGCTTGTCAGAATTAGCCGATATTCAGGAAGGTGAGAATGGGATTCCTGATAGTCAGCAGCGCAATATGACTACTCACGGTATCCACGTGCACTCTGGCGAGATCAAGGTTACTTGGATGAAGGATGGTTCGGACTTAGCTTCAGCGAATTACACCATTACAGCGCAAAATATAACCCCTCCAATCCAGTGGGTTGAAGGTGGTAGCTGCATTCAATTGGGTTTTTGCTAGTAGCCCTCAAAGCGGCTCTATCTCCTGAGCTACGCAGCCAGTTCGTCATTTCAAAAGGCCCTTGCTCGATTGTCTTCTAAGTTGGGTTTCAAGCCCGGTTTTCCGCTGAATAAATTCAGGCAAGAATGCGATGCCGTCGCGTTCGAAGATATGATGAATACGAACTGGCAGGGTTATTGGCCGATACTGAAAGGGTATAAGTCTTAATTCAGGCATCTACTTTAGTGCAATTCGAATCCTGTAAAAGAAGACATGGTCTCGACGTGCTTATGTCAGAAGAAGGGCTGGAGCTAATAACTCAAATGCCGCGTTAGGCACGCCATCATCAATCTGTCTTACACCTCGCATTCCTTTGACCGGTTGCTCAATTCCCCGAACGCACTAGCGATTTTTTATACGAGCCACGCCGAGCTTAAACGAATATTGTAGCAACGCGGAGTAGGAGATTCAGGCTATTATTTTATTGCTGTCTCTATATACTTCAGTGATAAAGGACGTATGAGCTTAATTGGAACTTTAAATGCATATTTCTAAGAGGGGGTATTCCGGTTATAGGCCGGATATTGTTGCTGCTATTTCACATCCGAATATTTCCAGTGTTTTGGATGTGGGTTGTGGAGAAGGAGGTATAGGAGCCCAGCTAAAAAGAAAGACACCCACCGTTGAGGTCTATGGCATTGAGGCTGATCCAGCCTTGTTGGCTCAGGCTGGGAAAATATTGGATGGATGTTGGGCTGCAGATTTGGATACGCCGGAGTGGGCTAGCTCAATTAAAGACAAGACTTTTGATGTGATTATTTTTGCCGATGTTCTGGAGCATTTAAAATCGCCAGGAAAAGTCTTGGCCAATGCACTTCCTTTGTTAAATAAGAAGGGGCAAATAGTCATTTGCTTGCCAAACGTTAGACACTGGTCCACGTTTTACCATCTTTATATCAAAGGGGTATGGCCGACCAATGACAGGGGGATATTTGACAAAACCCATCTTCACTTTTTTACCCGTCGCAATATTCTAGATTTAATTCGCGAAGCTGGGTTAGAAGTTGTTCTTGAAAAGCGAAATGTTAGAATTATTGAACCGTGGTCTTGGACAAATCTTCCTGGAAAATTACTGGATTGGTGGCCATTCAGACCTTTTTTTACTTTTCAATACATTCATGTGTGTGAATTTAGTAGTGATGATTCTGTAGACTTGAATGAAAATAAATAAAGCATTCATGGCAGCTATCAAGCTGCTGGTTATTGTAGTCGTTTTTTCCTGGTTATTCCGCTATGCAAACGTCACCTTTATCGACGTCATAAAAGATTTGTCTCGGGTGTCCCCCGTTCTCTTCATTTTTCCGCTATTTCTTTTTTTGTTGCACACTCTAATCACCTATAGCGCTTGGCATAAAAGCTTGCTGCTTTTTGGTGTGCAAGAATCTGTTAGTAAAACGGCGCCGCTGTTTGCGTTTTCGACGCTTACCAAATATGTTCCTGGAGGAATTTGGCACGCAGGAAGTAGGGTGTTTGTTCTTGCCACCTATGGCCACTCGAAATTAAAGGTATTATTTTCGGTTCTAATAGAGACAGTTCTAAGCGTGTCTGTAGCTACGATACTGCTCTGCTTTCTTTATCCATTTATAAATCTTAATCAGAACATAATTGGAAACTCGGCAGTGCTTGATTTATTCGCACCCGCGGCAGGATTGCTGCTCACTGCCTGCATAGTTGCCCCGTTTTTCTATAAGTTAGTATTTTTTAAATATGCCTCAAAAGGAAATAACGGCAGTAACGCAATAGAATTTCGAACAAAACAACTTGCTACATTGGCGTTGCTACACGCGTTAGGGCTTGCGATCTACGTGCTTGGCTATTACTTTACCTTTAAGGCATATTTGCCCGAACAAAACCTCTTTAGCGCTGATTTTGCATTTATTGTCATGGCGGCGACTTTGTCGGGATTTCTAGTGATCTTTGCTCCGGCCGGGCTTGGAGTTCGAGAGTCTGTTCTATATCTGGCATTCTCTCAATTAATCGACGACTCCATGCTGGTGACTATTTGTCTGGCTCCACGGCTTCTTTTATTGGTTGCAGAAGTGTTGTTTTTTTGTATGATAAAGGCAGTTCGGACAAGCTATTTTAGTAAAGTATCGGCCTAAATGCAGACTCTAAAAATCGCGTTCATCGGGGACTTTCAAATCTCCGACAATTATCCAAATACGAAGAACCTTATATCCGCAGTGCGGGCAGATGAAAGGTTTGATGTTGTTTCCTGTGATGGGGGAAACCAGGAGGCAACACGAATTTATTTGCCAGATAGCGGAAAAATTTCAAAGCTATTTTCTTTGGTAAAAATGTTTTTCCGAGCACTTAAGTCTGTAAGGCGCATCAACAAAAAGACCTTGTCCGCATGTGACGTTATTTATATACCGTATCCTTCGTTGCTTGTCCTATTATGTTATTCGTTTTTTGGTAGGAGGAGAGATAGGCCTCTTATGGTGGTCGATTGCTTCATATCAATTTACGATACAGTGGTCATGGACCGCAAAGTAATTGCCGAAGGAGGATTGTTGGCAAAGCTTCTGCTGTGGTTGGAGAAGCGTTCACTAAGAGATGCGGATGTAATACTAGCGGACACTCTTGTAAATGCGACGTATCTGTTTGATCTCTTCGCGGGCGAAAAAGGGAAATATCAGGCTCTGAATCTCTGCATCAATGAGTCCCTTTTTAAACCGACGAGCACGCCGGTGCGGGCATCGAAGACAGTGCTTTTCGTTGGTAGTTTCGTGCCGCTACAAGGTGTTGATGTCGTTGTCGACGCTGCCATTCGATTGGCAGGTAGAACGGATATAAAAATTCAGCTAGTAGGTGATGGTCAGACAGCGCCGGAGGTTGAATCACAGTTGGCATCCAGTGAGGCAAATATTGAATGGCTTAGAACGTGGCATTCTATTGAAGAAGTATCTGAGATAGTAGCCAATGTAGATATATGTCTGGGAGTCTTTGGTGACAGCAGCAAGACGTATCGCGTATTGCCTTACAAGTCTTATATGGCAATGGCATGCGGCAAAGCCCTTATTAGCTCTCGAGTTGAGGATGGAGTAATTAGAGAACCCACTATGCCGTTTTTGGCTCTTTCCAGTAATTCAGGACAAGAACTGGCAAGTAAAATTATTGAATTGGTTGACTCTAGCGAACTGAGGGAAAAGTATGCCCAGAGAGCCAGAACTTACTACGAGCAGCACTTGTCCAACGAGCGGGCGGTAGATGAACTGTATGTATTGCTTCAGTTGAATTTGGCCAAAGTAGAGGAAACTTAAGTCTTAAATCAGGTTCACACGTTGCGCACTACAATTCCTGCGTAGCCAGATTCGCTATCGCTTTCCCTTGCGCTGTTTCTATGAGGTTTTCCCGTTCCTGTGGGTCGCTGCCGATTTCGAACAGCATTTCTTGCTTGCGCTCTGCGTAGGAGCGTCCCTCCCACATATGCTTATAGATATTATCCCCGCGTTTTATCAAATTTAGCTTCCAGCCACTGGCTATGGTGGTCTGGTGACGCGTAATTCTGTTCTGCGGCGCGGGGTGAAGTAGGCTTAAGCCCTTCATCTCTTCGGTAGTCTCAATGCCTACAGATTCTAAGATCGTAGGTGCGATATCTATGTGCGTCGCATACGTAGTGTTCAGGTACTGGCTGCCCAGTGGATCGTAGATGAAAAGGGGGATTCTCGTGTGCTCCTCATAGAGGAATCGCGTATGCCCATAATGCCCGTGTTCCCCAAATCCTTCCCCATGATCGGATGAGATATAGACGATGCTATTTTGCAATATTCCCTGCTGTTCTAGCTGCGCGAATATCTGAGCAATAAAAAAGTCAGCCTGCAAGATGCCATTGTCGTAGTTATTGATTTCTTGTTGATGAAGATCTTCCTCATCGGCAAATAAGCGCGCTATTGGGTTGAATGAAGACTGATGTGGTTCAAATTCGCTAAACTGTCTATGTCGTAGGCCCAGTTCATGAGCAGAATATAGATGGAAATAGAGGAAATTAGGCTGGCTAGCTACGAAGTTCAATTTCCCTAGTTCATCGATGATTCCAGCGTCGTCATTTATGGAGTAGCGTTCGCGCGATTCACCGTCGCTAAAAAAATCGGCATCGTACATTGACCTCAGTCCACCCCAGGCATGGTTGCCAGTTACGATGAAGCTGGATGTATAGCCATTCGCGCCGAGTATGTTGCCGATGTGTGTACTGTTCGATCGTATGTCGGCGTACTCTTTGCCGGATAGCAGGCTTAGGATCCCACAGGCACTCTCCGAACAAGTGGAGTGCATTGATTGTACTGAGATCAGCTCGCCGGCCGCGCTCAAGTTACTTAAGAAAGGGCTGGTATCTCTATGATAACCATAGGCTTTAAGATGGTCTGCGCGGAGAGCATCCACCATGATTATGACTATATTCGGCTTCTGTAAGCTGCCTGTTCGTTGCAGGCTTTGCTGAGCCTCAGAGGCAACGAACTCAATATCTGGAAGGGAAGGGTCAAATTCAAACATGGGAATATAGGCGAGAAACAGATTGGAGATGGGCTCTCCGCTCCAGATGCCGGGGTCTTCTTCATCGAAACTAATCTGTAGGAGAAAACCAGTTGCTAAGAGTGCTAGCGTCGAATAGACGGATAGCTTAATCGCATACTGACCACCAGCACCACCGACATCGTAGTAACGTAGGAACAAAAATCGATAGGCGGCGAATAGTGCGAGGTAGGTCAGTGCAAGGGCGACAAGATAGACGTCTAGAGCCGGCAGGGTTTCACGCATTACTCCGAGGTCGACTATATAGGCCCTGGCTAGTTGTAGTGTGATATTGCCTGACCAGGTCAAATTAGAAATTACACTGCTGGAGTAAATCAAGAATAGGATGAAGTCGAAAGTGGGAAGCGCGGTCAGCAAATAGATGTGCATCGCTTTGTGATTGCTACGCTGATGTAAAAACAGGCAGGGGAGTAAGAGAAAGGCAATGCCCACGAATATAAGCAGCGCATGCAGCGCTACAATGGTGGCCGAGTATTGAAAGTAGAGTTGAAAGGCGACAATAAAGACGATGCCGGCGACGATATGCGCTGCCAGTAGAATTTTTAGAAATCGCATAAGCAGTTTGCTCTTCGGAATACTCTCCAGCTAAAAATTGAGCGCTGGGGACGCAAGACCTTGTTGTGCAATGTCCGAGCCTTTTCCTAGTTTATAACCTTGCTAATGGCTATGCCAAATTCCCTACGCTCACACACTACTTTCTAGTGTGGCTTCATTGCCGCTCTCTCCTAACTACAATTCCTTGCAAGAAAGTGAAGCGGCGGGCAAGTAGAGTAAATTAATTGCCTCGCCAACACACCCGCTGAACTAGGTGCAATCACGAGGCAATCAAACCCATTTTCATGTTTTGCATCTATAGCGGAATGAAGGCCAATGCGTAATTTCCATTAAGTGGGATGACTAGTTGATCCTGGACTGAGTCATAACACATGGACGCAGCACTCGGAATACCTGACGCGATTATCTCGGCGTCTTGCCCTGGGCGAATGCGAGAAACACTACCGAAACGCACGCTGCTGACGTATTTGGTGCCGTCTTCGGTTACTACGATGCCATCGTTGCCACCTTCTACGGCGTGCTCGGTAAGAATCACTTCGCCGTCCGTATTGTAGGTGATTACCGCAGAGTCGCCTACGTTCACTACTACGATGTTCCCGTCTCTATCCATAGCCACGCCGTTCGGAGCTGCTAGGGGAGCTCCATCGGCGAATGTCGAGACCTCGCCATCCGGCGTCACCTTGTAAATTCTTTCCGGAGATCGAGTGTTAGATGCATAGATGGTTCCGTCCTCGGCTACCGCTATGCCATTTAAAATTGTCGATCCTGGAATCGCGACAGCACCTAAAGGTCGCCCACTAGCGAGGTCGAATGAGCGTACATAGCCAACATCAACAGTATATAGAACGCCATTGCTAACAGCGCTGCCCAAGGGGTGGTGTAGCTCAAGTCCATCACGCGTTGCGCCTATCCATTTTGGTGTGTGTACACTGCCATCTGGGTTTATTAGTGATACGAAACCATCGTTCTCAGTGCCATCGCCGCGAGTTGCATTGTTCATTGCTAATACAAGATTCTTATTAGGGTCGAAGGTACAGCTCTCAGAAAAGTGAAAGCTACCGTAGACTTTTACATTGCTCGACATCGGGACGCGAACGCCGGCCTCGTTTACAGATCCAATTGGTTCGCCCGCTACAAATTCTTGTGCGGTGAGTTGCGAGCTAAAACCGACGATTATTAGAGTGGAAATTAGACTTCTTGAAAGGAATTTCATATTGCATATTTCTCCATAGATAAGAATTTGTATTGAGTAATTTTGAATTCGCGTAGATCGACTATTTAAGGCCAAAGTAGGGGCGTAGTTTCGTGCCGAGAGAGCTACCCAAGAAGGCGGCGGCAAACCAGAGCCAGCCATGCAAGCTGGTTGAACCAATGCCGCCGAAATAGGCCCCTATATTACAGCCGTAGGCAATGCGGGCGCCGTAGCCAAGCAGTATTCCGCCAACGACAGCTGCGACTATCGATCTGAGGGGAAGCCGGAAGTTCGGAGCGAATTTCCCAGCGAGGCCCGCGGCGAGGAGTGCGCCCAACATAATGCCAATATTCATAACAGATGTAATATCAGTGAAGATGCTTTGCTCTAAGGCGTTGCTAAGTGCCGGTCGCTGCCAATAGGCCCAGCCGTTAATGTCAATGCCGAGGAATAGTGCAATCTTACCACCCCACAGGGCGAAGGCTGAGGTAACGCCCCAGGGCCGACCAGCTAATAATAGGGTGGATACATTTACTGCCGCTAGTGCGAGTGCCCCGGCAATCAATGGCCATGGTCCAGTCAACCAAGAGTAGGCGCGGTCAACATCTCGGTCGCTCTTTAGACTGCCATGACGCTTGCGCTCATAGATTGTGGTCGCAAACCAGACGGCGGCGAACAGGCCTATGCTAATTAGAATTCCCCATACCGAGCCAAAGTTTTGGGAGAGAGAGAAGGGAGCTACGCCCGGAACGCCCTGCCACATTGACCATTGCCATGTGCCTAAGACAGAGCCAGCTATGAAGGCCGCAAGTGTAATAAGCATTCGCATATTACCCCCACCGGCGGTGAATAGGGTGCCAGATGCGCAGCCTCCACCTAGTTGCATGCCAACACCGAACATGAAGGCGCCACAGATGACTGCGATGTTTAATGGTGCAACACTGCCTCTCAGACTCATTCCCCATATCTCGCCCTGTGCGATCAACGGTGTGAATATCAGTACTGTAATCGCGAGCATGATCATCTGTGCACGCAGTCCTGCGCCTCGGCCGCTGCTAACTACTTCGCGCCAGGCGGCAGTGAAGCCAAAAGCCGCATGGTAGAGAACAATGCCTGCAGCTAGGCCTACTATGAATAGAGCGCCCTGGCGCCAGCCATAACTGCTGCTTAGATAGAAATAGATAACGAGGGCCAGTAGCGCGCTCGCTATGATGCTGCCGCGATTCCTAGGCAGTGTGGAAGTCAAAATGGCTGGGCCAGTAGCTGTAGTGTTCAAGGGAGATCCTTATGGCTGTTAGGACTGCACGATAGCGCTGTTGTTATTGTTATTGCATAAGCCCTGAATGCGCGGCTTGCGAGAAATAGTCTACAGCTTTTTACCTGACTTTCTACATAAATAGGCGACAAATTCGAAGCGACCAGCAGCATCTGTCCAGTACCTGGTCGGCCAAATTAAAAGAGAAGCCATCTCCTACATGTGTTACAAATTGTAGGTGTTTCGCGGCTTGTGCCTTTTGCCCTCAACGGCTGAAGTAGGGCGAGCTACCAGTCCTGTAAATTCGGAGAAATTAGGATGAAGACAAGAATTATTGCCCCACTGTTCGTGCTTATGAGTTCGTTTGCGTTCGCGCAGACTCCGCCCCCCGCTACACCTCAGGTTGCAACGGATATAACTGGCGTCGAAATTCAGGCATTCATCGATGGCTTACCAAGGGACCGTGTCAGCGATTCGCCCATTCGTGTCGTGGAGACAACAGGTGGTATGCGCTTAGGCATTTTCGGTGTCTACAGGCCGGACGGGGTCACCGGTGACGTCAATGTGCATTTAGTAGACA
>NVUL01000024.1 GCA_002401885.1 SAR86 cluster bacterium | reverse complement strand
GAGGACCTATCCTGGTTCTTCGATATGTATTTAGGACAGGCTGCGATACCGCTTCTTGTGCAGGAGCGCAACGAGGAGGGAATCAGTTTTACTTGGCCAAACAATCCAGCGGCCAATTTCAGCATTCCAATCCTGGTTACTCAGGATGGTCACTCCACCGAGTATGCAGTTCCGTCAACTGGGGAGAGATTTCCTCTAGCAGAAGATGCCTTGCTTCAGGTGGACCCGCGAGTCACGCTGTTTAGAGATTTTGGCACCACTGAAGCTTGCGTGATTGATTGAGCTTATTGTTCGTCGCCGAAGGTCGGTAGTATCAGTTGATAAGCTTCGCTCAATAAACCTATTACGTCTTGTGTGTATTTCTGCGCATGGACGTCCTGAATAGCTGCCAGGCGCAGATCTATCTCGCTCATGAGATGGGAGAATTCCGCACTGTCGGAGGCGGTATAGGCCACTTCGAAACCCGGTATAAATTCCAGTATCTGTTCGTGCAGGGAAGCGACTTCCATCTGCACTTGTGCGCTGAGCAATTGGTGATAGGCGCTTATGAGGCGTGAGGCTTGTTGCGCATTGTCTATTCTGTCCCCAATGGGCTCTATGGGCCCAATGAGATCGCCATTGATCGTGAGGATCACGAAATCATCTTCTGCGCCCTGGGCACTGGCCAAGGCAAGGCCTAGGATTAAGCCTAAGAGGACGGGTAGATAGTGAGCCATTCCGTCCTATTTCCTAGCTGGGAAAATCTGAAGTAATCTACTTGTCTTCATAGGAGAATACGGACTTCAGCTCGCGGCTGCTTATTTTCCAGCCATCATCTGTTAGCAAAAAACTATCGTGATACTCGCCGATGATTGCAAAGCCTTCCGTAGAATTTGACCCTGCAGCCGAGGTGTAGATAGTTGCATAGCTTACGCCAGTGGCATGTAGCTCATCTACGGGCTCGATGCGAACCGTGCTCATTAGATGCCGGATAGATCCACTCTTATCGAGGCCTTCTATTCGCGCACGGATATTCTCGCGACCTTCCCATGTCTGGCTACCAACGCTTAGCGATGCATCCTGGGTAAAGAGATTCGAGAACTCAACCGCATCGAACCTATCTCGAAAGTAGGCGTAGTCTGTCACCAGATTGGCGCAATCACGGTAGACATCTCCGGCGTAACTCGCTGGGATTAGACCAATGCTTAGTGTAATTATGAATAAGAGGCGTTTTATCATTTTGGTTTTCCTGATTAAAATTAAGAGGGTGTAAGATTGGTATTGAATAGGACGCCTTCGAACGGCGCTGAAAAGCTGAGCCTGGCCGCGAGGGAAACAGCGCATATGAGTGAACGGGTCGCAAACCGTCCAACCATGCTGCCTAGCCGATCGCCATGAACCAAGGAGAACAGGCCAGTCTCGGCCTCTTTAGGTAAACGGATTTCGGTGAGAACGGCTCTCATAGAGATTGAACCAACAAATTCAACTTAGCATTTGCCAAACGAATATTAGATATCCTGATGCGTGAGGCCCATCGAGAGCTAATCAGGTATGCTATATCCGATCCTTATTAGGCCACAAGTGAGCAAAATAAGTTAATGTTATATTTCCATATCGACCCGCTAACGACCCATAAAAGGAGGTATTGAGACGATGTCGACTGTAAAGACAATATCTAAATGGACAGGAATCGTCTTTGGCGCAATTCTGCTCCTGATAGCCGTTGCCTATGGCGCTATGCGCATGAACGATGGCCCTGTGGAATTTTATCCATGGTTTACTGTAAGTATCGGAGGCCCATTTCGTAGCGGCGAGCTAACGGTGGCGCCGGAAAGTTGGGAATTTTTGCGAGAGCGCGAAGAGATCGAGATTCAGACACTCAACCCGACCACATCGAGGACGGTCTGGGCGCCGATAGTCGAGGGCGAGCTTTTTATAGTCAGTGGCTATATGAATTCACCCATAGGCAGGCTGTGGAAACAATGGCCGGCCACTCTGGAAGAAGACAATCGCATACTAATTCGGGATGAGGGTAAAATATACGAACAATGCCTGCAGAGAGTGCTCGATGAGCCCCAGAAGGCAGTGCCAGTGTTAGCGGAACTTGGTCGAAAATATTTCGGTGGCAGTGGCGAGTTGATTCCAGGAAGCGAAATTGCAGTCACTAGTGGTTCAGTCTGGATGTTTGAAGTTACTGACTGTGAATAGTTTTAGAAAGGAAGACAGTATGTTCTTGAAGACACTAGTTGGCATGATCTCTCTGGGTGTATTTGGTACTGCAATAGCGCAGACGGATATAAGTGGAACATGGATGCTCAATGGGCCAGGAACAGAGAGTGAAATATTACTGAGAGAAGAGGGCAAGCGTCTGCAGAGTGACTATGACCTCTTGGCTGACGATCCTAGCCTTTACTGCACGCCGGCCAGTTCATCGAGAATCTGGGCGAACCCAGGCGCACCTATCAAGATCGAAGAAACAGGGACAAGCATATTAATCAGTTACGAGCTCTTTGATCTCAGGCGCGAGATACCCCTAGGAGGCGAGTCGGCACTAACGGACCAACCCAGCACGCAAAACTTGGAGGGCACATTTTTTCCCGAAATGGGCTCGTCGTTTGCTAGTTACGAAGGTGAGCGTCTTATTATTGAGTCCAGAAACCATGCCTATGGATATATTAGAACGTCGCGGGGAATACCGCAGGCACCCGGTACAGTTGCTATCGAAGTGTTGGAGGTGGAGGATGACACGCTGCATATCACCCATACCTATATAGACGAATCGATATTCGAAAAACCGCTGGTGCTTGAATATTTCTTAAGGCGGGCAGACGAAACTGAACTCAACGTGTATGACTGCACTGAAGCAAACTATAATTGGTTCGATGAACTCAATGCGAATTAGAGTGGAAGAATGAAGATGAAAAAAATCCTATTGATTGCGACATTGCTAAGTATTCCATTTCTCGTGAGTGCGCACCATTCGACTAATGCGAACTTCACACAGGAGATTATATCTGTAGAGGGTATTATCGAACGCGTACGTTTTCAGAATCCGCATGCTTCTGTGCTGATTAATAACACCAATGCGCAAGGCGAGGAAACATTCTGGCTGATCGAGTCGGCTTCGAGAACAACTCTTCAGAGGCAAGGGGTCTCCCTAGACATTCTCGAGATAGGTGCGAAAGTAAAGGCAACCGGAAGGAAGGGTAGGCGGGAGTTTACGATGTACCTGCGAGAAATAGAATTCGAGGATGGAACAGTCTTCGTGCCTCAGCCTGACTTGAATTGAATGTTACCCGCGGAATTAAGGTCTTGCCGTTGAGTCTATTTTTCTGAATCATACTAGTTTCAAATTTCTTGCGGCGAGTGCCGCTTCAGCACGATTCGAAATCTCAAGCTTGCGATAGATCTGCTTGAGATGATCCTCTACAGTATATTTACTGATGTTCAGCTGCCCTGCGACCTCTGGAGTGCTAGATCCTGCGCCAATTAACGCCAATACCTCGCTCTCCCGAGTGGTAAGTGGCGATTCTTTTTTCTCTATTGAAGTTTGCGAAAATTGGTTAAGTACCATGGTCGCAACAGCCGGGGAAAGTGGCAGCTCTCCACCCATTGCTTGTATGAGCATCTCTGCAATTTTTTGTTTGCTCTGATCCTTCAATATGTAGCCCTTAGCGCCCGCACTTAAGCTGGGCAACAGATGTTTCTCGTCGGCATAGATGGTGACTATTATGCAGATGCAGGATGGATGCTGAGCGAGCAGAGTGGGRATRAAGCTGYTTCCTTTYCCATCGGGTARTTCGATATCGAGTAAKGCTAARCTTGGCTTAAWYTCGGTAATCSTCGCWMYCGCCTCMGCTAAACTWCCTRCCACCGMTACCWCWGCACCTGGAAAYGCCARCTTTGAGGCGTCYACYARCCACTTCTGCGTGTCGGGCATATCTTCGAGAATGAGAATTTGTTGCGTCATGATGATTTTCGCATTGACACGTTGAGAGGGACACTCCAGGAGGCCTGAACCCATCCCTCTTCTAAGTCGTTCAGAGAAAAATTTCCGCATAGGTCTCGTGATCTTACCCTGAGATTACTGATGCCTCGCCCAGGCTTCCAGCTACTTACAGACTCGWTCGCACCGTTGTTGGAGACAGTAACTCTAAGGAAATCGGCGATCACATCGATGGATACCTTGATCTCACTAACATCCTTACTATGAAGAATCGCATTGCTGAGGACTTCCCTTAGCATTCGGCGTAACTGAGCGTGCTGAGACTCATCCAGATTGGTTGCAGTGCCAGCTTCATCAAAATGCCAGCCTAGCGTAACGCCAGCATCTTGAGTACGATTGAAGGCTTCGCTGCGCCATTGTTGTACAGCCATGGAAAGCGAGCAGCTCTCCATCGATTTCTGCGATACGATGTCGCGCAAGTCTTCGAGTGCTGATTTCGCTAGAGTGCTATCTGAGGTGTTTTCTAGTCGATAGTAGAGCGAAAGCAATTTCGAGCCCACATCGTCGTGCAGATCTCTGTAGATGCGCTCTCTCTCTTCACTTGCCGATTGTCGAACAAGCACCTCTTCAATAGAGCGATAGTTCTCTGCCAGTTCATCGCGTGCTTCGCTCACCCTCTGTTCGAGTTCCTCGTTGAGTAAATCGGCCTCATTCATTGAATCGATAAAACGTTTTACTAGGCTTGTGCCTATTAAGAGAAATATAAGAGGGGCAGCAAAGTGGACGAAGTTGAAATGATACTGGAAGCCAGGCTCAGAACTATTAAACCATCCGTTATTCACGATTGCCTGCATGACTGTGTCATGTACACCAGCGATGAAGACTAGGATGAGGACGCAGCAATAAAAGGCGGGCAGGGAATCTCTAGTTCTAAGATATTGTGTTGCGCATATGAGGAAGCCGTAGATAGCGATGAGTAGAGAGCCACTATGATAGAAGACGTTGATGTCGAAAACTTGATAGTAGCTGGCGTAGAAGTAGACAGGGACTCCACTAAAAAGATAGGCGATTATCAATTTTTCGGCTAATGGTTTTTTTAGATTCAGGCTTCTTAAGAGGAAGATGAGTAACGACGACGCCCACAGGTCGGTTGACATATTGGAGAGCCAACGCCATAGGTCTGCATCTATAGGTAGATAGCGAATAAATTGGTTTAAGCAGAAGAAGCTCAGCCCGATGGATGCGATAGCAAACCACAGGTATTGCGTTTCCTGCCGTCGATAGAACCAAATGCCAAAGCAAAACAGTCCGGTAATTAGCACAAACACAAAGAGCCCTAGCGCGACATCGTGCTGGATAAAATAGCGGCTCTCATAGATGGGCACAAGCGCGTCTTCAGTGCCAACAATGATGGCTTCCATAGAGCCCCAACTATGTTGAGCGAAATGCTTGATTAGGATTTCATTTTGGTCTCCTACAAGGCTTGCCGGAATGGTGAAGTACAGAGGACTATTCCAATGACGCGCCATCGGTTCTGCAGTGCTGCCCCCGGAACCTATCTTTGTGCCATTGAACCAAACATCTGCGGTTTGGTTTAAGCGCCAGATATAGATGCCAAAAAGTTGTTCAGTGAGTTCCGCAGGCAAACCTTCTAGTGAACTAAGATCGTCTCTAGATAGTCGCAATCGATACCAAACTGCTCGAGTACCTGAAAATTGATTACGCCAGTGAAAGGGGAGTTCGGTTTGGATCCAGCTCTGATCAATAGATTCTAGCTCGTTGTAATCGATGTCTAATGGTAACGCCTCTGTATTTGATAGCAGAAGATACTCGCCCTCGACAGCTGCGAGATTAGACAAGGGATTGAGATAGACAAAAATCAACACGAGGATCAGAGCGACTACGGAAAACATCGCAATCGTGGTTCTGTCAGTAATTCTCTGCGGAGGCATATTCACATTGACCATCTTAATCCAAGTTGTCGCAGCAATTGTATAGTTTTTCCTTTTCCGACTATCTCCCTGAGTTCGGGGATTATCAGGGTTGGACTGACTCTCTATGATTGCTACTCAGTAGATTACAAAAATCCTAAGAATTTCAATCTTCATAAGAGGGTATCGGGATGAAACATCATATCGAGGGTAGGGTCTCAATCTTAGCGAAGCTAACACTAGCAAGCGCATTGCTTCTCATATTGGTGTTGGCGTCTAGTTTATTGAAGGCTCAGGCTATTCCCGTTGGCGATTTACCCATAATATTGAAAACAGGCACAACGGCGCCTCGGCAGGCAAACCTAACGGTAACACAGGCATCCGACCCGGCGGGGCATAGCTGCTGCGTCACCGCACCCCCGAGTTTGATAGAAATTTTCCTGATAGAAGGGGATCTGATATTTCGGGAGAATCAAAACGGAAACGTCATTCCCTGGCTAGACTTCGAGCCGATGCCAATCGATAGCAATTTAGAATTTATTGGTCAGAGTCGCGCCACTGTGGCGGGCTTTAGCAATATTCTTACGGTTCTATCAGGCAATGTTACTCAAGACGGTATCGCCGGCAGGTTTACCATCGGAGCTGATGGAGGATTGCCAGGCGCACAGCCTATTATCTACGATTTCCTGCTCGAAGCAGCAATAGGGTTAGGGGTGGCAATTCCCACCACGTCATATCTCTCGATACACACAGAAGTAGGTTTCGTGTTTAGCATTATTAACGTTCCTCTAGAGGAAGAAAAACCAGAAGACCTTTATCTTTTGATGGATGCGGGGGGTGGAGGCACGGATGCTGAATGGTGGTTGCTCATGCTAATCGGCGGGGACCTATTCTCGTTCGACATCAATAGCGGCACTTTTAAGCCAGGACTGCAGCCTACGTATCAGGGGCCTACAGTAGATATTCCAGAGCCCGTAAAGTTTTGGACCTTTTCTGAACCTCCAACTGGAGAAGTTTCTTTTTTCTTTGGAATAGACACTAGTTTAGATTTTCTTCTCAACGAGGAAGAGCTGATAGGAACCGGGTTTACCTTTTTCTTCTAAATGGGGTGCATGTTGCTCTTAGTTAATTAGTCACGAGCTTAGGTAGATGCCTACAGAGACTTTCGGCTTCTAAAGAACCACCGTTTCTCACACGTGTTCAAGTAGAGCAATCGTGTCCCTGGCGAAGAAAGAATGCTGAGCCGAAACGTGAATGCATCCTGACTGTCACTTCGGTGTGTTTGATTCTTGTTTGGCAGAGTGCTTTTTTACAAGCACTCTATATAGACGGAAAGCTCTTGGGTGTACACACGCTTATGACTGTCGCAAAAAATTGCTTTCAGTTTGTATGGTAGCGACTAAGCCCCTGAACTGCTTTCTTAGGAAAAATGTGAACACAGTTCTTACTGACTGCGCTGAAAGGTAATCTCCCCACCTACTATAGTCATTACATTCTCACTGCTAAGTATGTCGGCCTCGGGAATCGTCATGAGGTCATTGTCGAAGATGGTGAAGTCGGCGTATTTCCCAATTTCTATAGAGCCTCGTAGATTTTCCTGGAAGGCGCCGTGTGCCGGCCAGAGTGTCAGCATTAATAGCGCAGTCTCGCGTGATACCGCAAGTTCGGGGTGCCATCCTGCATCCGATGATCCATCCAATCTCGCTCTCGCGACGGCTGCATAAAATTCTATTCGAGGATCGCCTTCTTCAACCGGTGCATCGGAGCCGGCCAGTATCATTAAGCCCCTATCAACCAATTGCTGCCAAGGGTAGGCATAGGAGAGCCGATCACGTCCCAGACGGTCGGGAGCGAAATTCAGGTCGCCGATTGCGTGGCTTGGCTGCATAGAAGGAATCACGCCTAGCTCTACAAAGCGTTGTTGGTCTGACGGTGGGATTATCTGAGCGTGTTCCATGCGCCAACGCAGGTCTTCGCTCGCCCACTCGCTTCTAGGCACATAGTTGTAGGCTTCGTCGTACCAGTCTAGGAGTGATCGAACTGCACGATCGCCGATGACGTGGGTTTCGATTTGAATTCCCTGTCGCAGAGAGGCATAGAGAATCGGCATCAACTCGTCTTTCGTCGTGCGATTCATGAAGCCGTTGTGATCGGAATCGGAATAGTTATCTATGAGTGCCGCGCCGCGCGAGCCTAGAGTGCCGTCTATAAACACTTTGATGCCGCGTACATCGAGCATATGATCGTTCGTTGTTTCTCGGCCGCGCTCTAGCATAGTTGCAGCTTCCTGCACGGGGATGGCCACATATACGCGGTGGGCCATGTTCTCCTCTTCGTGAATCTCCTTCATCAGTCCGACTAACCGATAAGACATGCCAGCATCTTGCGTCTGTGTCCAGCCTAGCGAGGCATTCGCACGTAGGCCGCGTAGTAGGTTATCTTTTAGATAGGCATCGGTTTCTGGTGGCAGTATTTCGCGAAAGGCATTCATCGCATTGGCGAGCACATAGCCGGTCGGTGTCCCGTCTAATTCTCGCTCGAATCTACCGCCCTCAGGATCGGGTGTGTCTCTGGTAACGCCGGCGAGTTCCATCGCTCTCGAATTCACTAGTGCGGATACGCCATCGGCTCTCGGCATGAACAGTGGCTTGTCGGGCGTAAATGGGTCGACGTCATACTTATTAAGGAAGCGTTGCTCGTCGGTCCACTCTCGTTCTATCCAGCCTCGTCCCTGAACCCAGTCACCCGCGGGAATACTGGCAGCCCAGTCCTCGATAGTTTGCACGGTCTCTTGCAGTGTGGGAATTCCGAAGAGGCTCAGGGTCTTCGTGCGTTTTCCTACGCCTTCTAAATGCTGGTGGCTATCGGTGAAGCCGGCGAAGACTGTCCTACCTGCCAGATCGAATACAGTGGTGGCGTCACACAAATATTCTTCTACCCCGGCATTCGAGCCGACGAACACGATTCTGCCGTTCTTGCTCGCAACAGCCTCTGCCGTCCACTGGTTCTCGTTGGATGTGTAGACGCTTGTGTTGTGAAGCACTAGGTCGGCTTGTGCGCAGTCAGCGCTGGCAGTCGCAGATTCCGTGTTGCTGGTATTCGAGCTTTCTTCGCTGCAGGCAGCAAGGAGTAACAGGGCAGGGAGAGTCAGATTCAGTGCAAATGTGGTGCGCATTGAAGATTCCTTTGGCATTCGAGTTCTTGAGATTCAGGTTCGGTGGCACACGGTAGAGATTGTATCAAATAGCGCAGAATCTCAAGATCGCGAGCAACTAGTAGAATTCGAATCAGGGTATACGGCTAGAAACTAATTGGATATTGTTAGTCTTTGTATTTTATTAACGAATCTACTAATAATCTCTCTCCCCGAACGTCTATCACTAATATGGGGGAACATGCTATTACATTGATAAACGAGCCTCAATCCGGTGAGGTCGGACACGCACCCACTTTTGATGAGCTATTCAACGCGCATCACAAGAAGGTGTTTCTAGCGGCTTACCGGGTTACTGGCAATATTCAGGATGCTGAAGACGTCTTGCAGACTGTCTTCGTACGCCTGCTGAAACGAAGCGAACAGCCTGATTATCGCGAAAGCTCGTCTGCCTATCTATGTAAGGCTGCCATCAATGGGAGTCTCGATCTATTGCGGTATCGAAGCCGAGTTCGGACCGAGAGCCTTGATGAGCAGATTTTCCCCTCCACGATGGGCGCGGCCGAGAGTGAAATTCGGCAAGTCGAACAGCGTCTCCATTTACGTAAGGCAATGCAGTCTTTAGATCATCGAGCCGCCGAAGTATTTGCGCTGCGTGTATTTGAAGATTTTAGCAATGCGGAGATAGCGGTCGTACTTGAGATAACGAGCAATAATGTAGCTGTTATCTATCACAAGGCGCGCACCCAACTACAAGAAATTCTAGGTGAACTCGAAGGGGAAAACCCATGAAAGATCGCAATTCCATCGATAACGGCATTAATGATGCCATTGAATCAATTCAAGCCGACGTACCTTCTGCTGCTGAAATAATAGCCGCAGGGGAGCGCGTTCGTGCAGCAATCGCCGCACAGCGCGGGACGCAGGCAGTAGTAGCCAGTAATAGTGATGTAGCGAACTGGAACTCCATTGACGACTATGTTGCTGCTATCCCGGCTTATCTGGCAAAGCAATTGGGCGAGTCGCAGACGCTTCTCTTCGAGGAGGAGACGCGAAGTTCTATTCCGTTACGTCGTGCCTTGAATGAAGCACGGCGACAATTAGATGGCTCTGCAGAAATATCTGTAAGCGATGTTCGCAAGAAGGCGCCTGTCACTCGCTGGTTGGCCGCGGCGGCTGCAGTAGCGGTTATTGCGGTGTCTTTCATTATCGTGGTGCCGGACCTACCCTCACTGGATCAGACTCGCGTAGCGCAGATTGATGAGATCGACGGGCAGCTCTATCAGATAGTAGATGGTAGTTTGGAAAAACTAGCCGTTGGTACCTGGATTGATGGACAGCAACGACTTCGTTCTGCCAGTGGCAGTACAGCGATAATCACACTCGATGACGGTTCTCAGATCGAAGTTGATGAGCGCTCAGAGATCAGCATGACTAGGCGCGGTTCCGGTAATCGAATCGACGTTTCTCGTGGACGCATCTTGGTAGCTGCCTCGCCGCAAGGGTCAGGTACTCTGGATGTATTTACCAATGAATTTATGGTCTCAGTAACAGGTACTATCTTCGAGGTGGCTCATGGTGCGAAGGGTTCCCGCGTATCGGTTGTAGAAGGCGAAGTGAATGTATTGTTGCAAGGTAATACCACGGCGCTAACTCCAGGCGAAGCGATGGCCTCACGCATGGACTTCCTGACCTTGAATGTGGAAGACGAAATATCCTGGAGTCGTGATGCAGATGAATACATTGCGATGTTGGGAGAAGTGGCGGCATTGCAGCAAGACTTAGAAGCTATCATGGAATCGCAGCCACGCTATTCAACGCGATTATTGAATCTCGCGCCAGTGGATACAGCTGTCTACATAGCTGTACCTAACGCGCCGGAGAAAATTGCTGAGGTTTACGATGTGGTACGTGCCCGTGCTCAGAGCAGCGAATATCTTGCTGCGACCTGGGCAGAACTTGAAGCCGCTACTGAAGGACAGTATCTGGATGAGATGATGTCTTGGGTCCGGGAAATCGGCTATACACTAGGTGAGGAAACAGTCTTCGCTATCACTATGCAGACAGTCGATGGCGAGCCACTCTCCGTGCCGATTGTATTGTCAGAGGTCGATGCCGATGCATTTACTGCAAATTTCGATCAGCAGCTACAGCAACTGCGTGATGTATTAGCTGCAGAGGGTCACGACGAAGAATTGGAGATCGCCCTGATCAATGATCCGAGCGAGGCTCTAGACGGGCAGCTGTCAATCTGGCTATATGAGGATATTCTCGTAGCAACCGTCGATGCGGCTACTATGATGGAGATGCAAACAGTAGTAGAGAATCAGGAAAGCGCCTTTGTCGGATCAGAAATGCACGGAATGCTGCAGTCTTCCTACGACTTAGGCACGCAGATGTTAGGTGCTGTGAACATACAGCATCTAGTCTCACCACTAGATTCGGAATCTGAAGGTCTAGAAGAATCGGGTCTGAGTAACGCTGAGTATTTAATTGCGCAGCATCAGCTGGTAGATGGCGAGACGACTATTACAGCGGATATGTATTTCGATGGCGAGACTCAAGGAGTCATGTCTTGGCTAGCTACACCAGCATCGATGGGATCGTTGGAATTTTTCTCGGCCGATACAACCATTGTTGCGGCGATGTTGTTGAAAGAGCCTATCTCAATATTGGATGATATTGGTGAGATCGAACTACCCAATGAGATAGAGGCTGCGGCAGAACTCGAGTTGTTCTACAGCGTGGTCTCGGTACTTGGTGGCGAAGTAGCCATCGGCCTCGACGGGCCAGCGTTACCAACGCCCGCCTGGAAGGCAGTCATCGAAGCCTATGACGCGACACTCCTGCAAGAAAGTATCGAGTGGTCTATAGCACGCTTCAATGAATATTCGATGGAGAATGCTGTTGGTGCCACCATAGATTTTGTGTCGGCCGATGTGAATGGCTATAGCGGCTACGAGATTAACCTAACGGTAGACGAGTCCATAGCGATTGGTGAGTGGGACAGCGCTTCCTTCAGCTACGCCTTCGTCGATGGCTATATGATCGCCGCTCCCAATGCCGCGTTGATAGATCGCGCAATCAGCTTCTACGAGTCCGGCTCTGGCCTGCAGACTGATAGCGAGTTTCGTGAGCTCCTATCACGCGATGGCTACTTAGACTTCTCCGCCATCTATTTCAGTCGTCTTGGTCAGTTGATAGGCGATATCACACAGAACCTGCCGTCTAACCTCACTGAAGAGCAGCAGGCAGCGGTTAGCGCGCTCGACCAAGATGTCGGTCCATCCATGGGCAGTATTCTAGCGCTCCCAGACAAGATGCATTTCGCTTATAGTGGCAGTGCACAGATGCCACTGCAGATTATGAGCCAGCTGTTGGCACTACAGCCCTTAATCGAATCAATGACTGGGCAGGCTGACGTGCAGTAGGTTTGCTACTCTGCTGAGTAATAAGCCAGAGCGGTTAAAACGGAAACCGAAAGACCAGAAAGGATTGTTTTTTGACAGTGGATTCAATTAGTAGTGAGAACTTGTCGGTAGAGGCATCCTCTGAAGGTGCGCCTGTGGAGCAGGTTACCGATACTAGAGAGACGCAGGAATCGCTTAATAAAAGGGTTCCTGTGCTCGAGCTAGATCGGCTATCTGTTACGTTTGACAGGCCGATTCTCGATAAGCTTACCGCACAGATGCATGGCAGCTGCATAGGACTACTGGGCCCAAACGGAGCGGGCAAGACGACTCTTCTGAACACACTGCTTGGCTTTAATCGAAAGACAACGGGTAGAGCTTCGATACTCGGCCACGATCTAACAAGTGATAATCATTTCGTAAGAGGACTGGTTGGCTACATGCCAGAACGCGATTCATTTATTGCGGGAATGAGCGGGGTTCGCTTCGTTCGCCTTATGGCAGAACTATCTGGGCTCAGCTCGAAGGTGGCGCTAGAGAGGGCGCATGAAGTGTTCTTCTATGTTGGGCTCGGCGAGGCAAGATATCGCAATATCGAATCCTTCTCACTCGGTATGAAGCAGTTGGTCAAGCTAGCGCAAGCTATCGTACACGGCCCTAAAATTCTTTTCCTCGACGAACCCACCAACGGACTCGATCCGCCGGCACGCGCTCGCATGTTGCAATTGATTCGCGAGATTCGTGACTCTGGCGACACTAAAATTATTATTGCATCACACTTATTACAGGATATCGAATCTTGTTGTGATGAGGTGCTTGTGCTCAAGGATGGCAAGGTTGCGAAGTATTGTAATCTGGAAGAGGAGAGGCGTAGCAATAAGCACTTTCTACTAATCCAGATTCGTGGCGACGAGGAAGGTTTCGTTGAAGGCTTAAGAAAGCTGGGCTGCGAGGTCGCTCTTCCAAATCGGCGCCGCATTAAGGCTATTATTCCAGAAGGAGTAGAGATTCAACATCTGTATGCCTTGGCAGAGAGTCTGTCAGTGCAGATACGTAATCTGGATTACAAGCGAGACTCGTTGGAAGATATCTTCCTGCGCGCAATGGAAGAAGACTAGATGGCGATCTTTCAGAAAGCATATCAGGGTTACAGCGGCCCACTAACGAAACCGATGGACCGTACGTGGGTTATCTTCCGCTACGCATTGGCCGATGTATTTCAGTCGCGCCTGTTCTTGGCGTTTTTCGCAGTGTGCTTCCTTTTACCAATTCTTCTGATGTGTTTTCTCTATCTCTTCTACAACCTCGAATTTCTCATCGAAATGGACGTGGACCTGGAAGAGTTAACGGAAATCGATGGTAACTTCTTCCTGCTCGCTATGCAGTATCCGCAGAACTTCATGCTGTTTGTGATGATCATGGCGATCGGCCCCGCAATGATCTCCCCGGACATACGCAATAATGCCATGCCGCTCTTCCTCTCTCGGCCCATCAATAAGGCTAGCTATATCTTAGGCAAACTGCTGGTGCTCTTGGTTTTAGGGTCACTAATTAGTTGGGTGCCTGCATTACCTCTTTTCTTTTGGCAGGGCTATCTTGCCGGAGGTGGTTGGCTTGGTGATAACCTGCATCTCATTGTCGCTTCGGTTGTGACATCGATGGCTTGGATCCTCAGTCTTTCGCTACTATCGTTCGCCGTATCGGCATGGGTGGAATGGAAGACCGTGGCTAGATTAGCCTTCTTCGGTATCCTATTCTTTAGCTCGATCTTTGGCGGTGTAGTAACGGAAATATTCGGGGGATGGGGCGGTTATATGGTCAATATTTATGCCGGCATTGAAGTTATCATGCGAGAGCTCTACCGCGCGGATAGTAATTTACTTGATTGGATGGCGGACATGCAGATTGGCTACGCGCTGTTGCAATTTTTCTTGCTGTCGGTGATTTCTCTGTTTGTGCTTACTCGGCGTATTCGCGCATTTCAGGTTGTCTCATGAATAAGGCGGAGATACTAGAGAGCAAGCTAGGCGAGAAGAACATTGTCCTGCACGACTTGTCGAAGTTCTATGGCGATGTCTTAGGTGTGAATCGGATAGGGCTGGAGATCGAACCTGGTATAACGGGGTTGGTCGGACCGAATGGCGCAGGTAAATCAACCCTGATGAATGTCATCGCCGGACTGATTGCTCCGACACGCGGCGAATTAAAAGTGCTAGGCGTGAGTCCCTCGCAGACAGAAAAATTTTTCGGACAGCTAGGCTACTGTACTCAATACGACTCGTTCCCAGCCGGCATCAACGGCTATGACTTCATTTGCAATACCCTGCTAATTCACGGCTACGATAGGAAGGTTGCGAAGAAACTGACAAGCCAGACCTTGGGGCAGGTGAGTCTGACCGAAGCGGCGATGCGATCGGTAGACTCTTACAGTAAAGGCATGCGGCAGCGTATCAAGCTTGCACAGGCGATCTGTCATCAACCGAATGTGCTGATTCTCGATGAGCCCCTGAATGGACTAGACCCCATGGCGCGGGCGCAGGTGATCGAGCTGTTTCGTGACTTTGCAGATTCCGGTAAGACTATCCTCATCTCTAGCCAGATTCTGCATGAGGTAGACCTGATATCGGATCGCGTAGTGTTGCTAAACAGTGGTTATCTAGTCGCGGAGGGTGACCTGACAAATATTCAAAGCGAGACTGGGGAGCCGATGAAGATTTTTATTCGCAGCTCTCATGCCAGTGCTATCGCCGCGCAGGTTTTTGAGTTCGAACATGTGGTGGAGGCGCAGATGCATTACGACGGCGAAGGCCTCTTCATTCGTTCCACCAATGCAGACGCATTCTTCCTGGCGTTTAACGGTCTTGTGGTCGATAAGGGGTGGGCGATCGAATCGATGGGCCCCGCCGATGAAACGATCGAAGCCATCTATCAGCATCTGATCGTCGAAACGCAGGTGGCGACATGAGCACGTCCAATCTGCCGGCGGAAACTATACAGGTTCCACAGCTAGCGTCAGGGCTGCTGGTGTGGCGACGACAGCTGATGGTAATTTTTCGTATCGAATTTGGCAAGGCGATGTTTTCCAGACGGGCCTTCAGCTGCTATGCGCTTATTTCCATGCCGATCATATTGATGCTTGCGGTGGCGTTCGATGAATCTCGGGATGGCTCGAATGCTTTTGCAACGATAGAGAGTGCTCGACGAATATTCGGTTATATTTTTTCCGCGCTCATTATAGCCACAGTACTATTTCTCGGTAATGCAGCGATTTTTACTACGCTATTTAGAGGAGAGATGCTCGATAGAAGCATCCACTACTACTTGCTTACGCCAGTGCGCAGAGAAGTGCTTGTTATCGGAAAGTATCTAGCTGGGCTTGGCGCTGCCTTTGTTCTATTTGGGCTTTGCACGCTGATATGCTTCTTGCTCCTCTATGTACCCTTCGGAGTAGAGCAATTCATAACAGACTTAAGCAATGGCATTGTGACGCAGCAGCTTGGCTTGTATCTAGGCATCGTCGTTCTCGGGTCGATGGGCTATGGTGCCGTCTTCATGGCTACAGGTTTGTTGTTTAAGAATCCGTTAATACCTATCATAGTAGTAGCAGGCTGGGAGATGCTCCACTTTCTTCTGCCGCCGGCACTGAAAATATTCAGTATCATCTATTACATTCAGGGGCTTTTGCCCATCCCTATGGATCAAGGGCCACTTGCTGTGATCGCGGCGCCGCCACCGCTGTGGATTTCGATAGCCGGCATGTTTGGGTTGAGTGCATTTACCGTTGCGATTTCGGTTCTGGTTCTAAAACGCCTCGAAATTAGATACACCGACGAATAGTTTGCTGGCCGGAATATTGTATGTGCAATTCTGCACGAGCTATCTCCCACCTCTGAGTATCGTGAGCCAGTGATTCATTACAACTCGGTAGGCCTTGAATTGTAATGCTCGAACTGCCACTTCAAACTTTACATTCAGATTCTGCCGCGGCCAAGGCTCACTCGAATCCCGATACGAATGGCTGGAAATAACGCCCAGACTTCCTTACACTACTGAAATTGTCTGTAAGATTGAGAATAAAAACTGGCTCAATTTTCTGTTTCTACTGTGAGGTATAGCATGTTGGGGAATACTACCAAGACTAGGCGTGATTTCTTAAAAGGCGCAGCGGTTGTAGGCGGCGCATCATCTCTAGGGGCCTGTGTAGGCGCACAGCCCGGCACATCGGCCGGGGCTTATGCGACCCACGCCCACTCGCCCAGTTTCTATCCCAAGCACAATGAACGCACAAAAGGTTGGATGCGATTCATGTGGCAAAAGGCTACTACTGAGGACGATTGGAGCTATTCGGAAGATATCGAACGTCCTTGGGGAATTAACGTGCCCCGCGGAGAGATCGATTGGACAGCAGATGGGAAGGGTCCCCATCCTTGGTGGGATCAATACACCGCTCCTCCGATGCTGAGCTATCCCCGATTCGATCTAGCGGATTCAAGCTATGTCATCATGATGATGGCGGACCAAACCCCTGCTTGGCGCGAAGCTTATACCCGCATATTGGATGAGCTCGCGGTTCGGCACACATCGTATTGGGCAGCGATCGACTGGAATACGTTTATTGGGCCCAGTCCTGATCGTGAAAACTATGGCCCGAGGAATGCGCCCGGTTACCAGGGTTGGCCTGAGCGCGTGCGTGGAAACTACGATTCTCCAGGTTGGACTGCGAATGGTGTAGAGCCATGGGGCCTGCAACCCGATCCTATCGGAGCCGACGGAAATCTGTTCTTTCGTGGATGGTTGAACCTGCTTCTGTCTATCTACAAATACGTTTCCGGAGATGATAAGTGGGAGCAACCTTGGCAGATAGCGGGCTTCGAGAACGAAAAGTTCGAATGGACGCAGCCTCGCATAGTCGAACATCTGCACAGACAATATACGGATCACCCAGAAGGCCCGCAGTGTGAAAATACGAAGATATGGCCATTCTGCAATGCTGCCGCTGGTCTCGGCATGTATCTTTCCGATCAGTTGGGTGTTAGCAATTCTCATGGCACGTTTGAGAACTGGATCGAGTTCATGCGCGACAACTACATGAGCGTCAACGGGCAGAATCAGATCGAATGGATGACGATGTATTACGATCCGATCGCGGAATTTAAAGTGAATATTCCCGGAGCAGGAGGAACGGGTGCGGGTACCGCCTTCTATTTAATGCCTCAGTCTCCCGAGCTCGCTACTCAAATCTACGACGCGACCGCTACTTCGCAAGGCTGGCGAGACCCGAAACGAGAAATACGTCCCAGCGCACTTGGCTTGGTGATGGCGAAAGCACTCGGCGATCACACGGCAGTCTCTCGACTGAGTGCGGCAGCCGAACGCTATTCAGAACCGAAATGGTTTGGCGAGGACATGGATAAGTTTGGGTGGTGGTTTAACAATGGAGAACCTTGGCCGCGCGGACAGGGTTCGGCACAGCAAATGATCAGTGAAGTAGCCGAGGGCAATTGGATCGATACATTCCAAGTTAAGAATCGAGATAAGTACACTGCACCGACTCTCGAAGGGGTCGACTATCCAAGACTAGGTGTCGACACAGCCTGGAATGATAAGGACAGTGGCGTGCTGCATATTGGAACCTATGTTGCTGATCGGAACAGGGCGGGTGAGTCTACTAGCTGGCAGATAAGTAACTTGCCGAATGCAGGTGAAGCTGTAGTGATCTGCGATGGAACAACCATTAGCGATGTGCAGGTTCTCGATGCGAATACTATTCGTGTTCCTACGGATATCGGACAGCACCAGTTTCAGATTTATACCGGCTACTTCGGACAGGAAATAGCGATGGCCAAGCCTGATCCGTCGACGTTTGCGAGTGCTGCTACCGTCTCCGCTACGCGTCGTACAGCGGAGCAGAATGTCAAAGCAGCGGAAGCGGTTATAGCGAGCGGTGCAACTGGCTGCCCTTGCTGTGCTGGAGTCACTTAGTCTGATAAGAAATAGATAAAGAATTTATGAGAGGTATGAGTCAATGCGAGTACTTAGAACGCTAGTTCGGAAGACAACGGAGGCTACATTTCTAGTACTACTGCTGTTGGGAGGTGTTGCCAATGGAGATGCAGTAGAGCAATTGCAGCAAGGTGAAGATGTCATCGTGCTCGATGTGAAAAACATGACCTGAGTTGGTTGTGTTGTTGCCGTGCGCAACTCACTAAAGAAAGTCGAAGGCGTTAGAGCGGTCGAAGTAGATCTAGATGAGAAAACCGCGACAGTTGTCTTCGTCAGTAATAAAGTCGATACATCCATGCTGGTTGCTGCGACTACGAATATTGGTTTTCCCTCTGTGGTAAGAATGCCGTAAAAGTTCAGTGTAGCTAAAGCACATCCTATTTCAAAACGGGGTTGAGTTTGCAAGCAACAAGGAAGAAAACAGACTACCGCCACTTCATTGCTGGTGGAATCGCTGCATCACTCACGGCAAGCATTTGCTGTCTCGGTCCGTTAGTCCTTCTGACAACGGGCGTAAGCGGTGCTTGGATGAGTAAGCTGATGTTCTTCGAGCGCTATCAGCCAATTCTTATCGCCGTCACACTTCTCGCATTTGTACTTGCAGGGCGTAGCTTATTCTTTGCAGCTTATGCGGTGGACGAGAATGATTGCGGCGAAGAGAAAGGACCTGGGTGGAAGAAGGCTTCGGTTTTCGCCACGAGCTGTTGCTTAGCCCTGGTGTTTATAAGCAGTGAATATTGGGTTCATTTTTTAGCCTAGATTTCTCACAACGTGGTTGGATTTTCTATTCTCATTTCTTAGTGTGGACCGCACTCTTACAAACTACCAGTCGTTTGCATTTGCCTCGTTTATGGGTGTGTGAAATTTGTTCGTGCTTGCATGCTTCTACATGCGGGCAAGGGGGCGGCACAGGAATGTATCTCCCCATCTCGCCTAATGTTAGGTTCTTTCTCCATTTGGTCTCTAGTTGAATCGGACGTCTCTAAAGATCGTTCGTCTCTGAATATATCCTTCCGGCATGGGTTGAACATTGTTGCTGCTCTCATATTTCTCGTAGTCGTCTAGCATTTCTGCGTAGCGCTCAGGTTCTTCACTTGCAAGGTCGTGCGCCTCGCCAGGATCTGTCTTTATGTTAAATAGGTGCCAGTTCTGATCGTTCACAGCACTACGATTGAACACGAGTTTATAGTCTCCTTTGAACAGAGCACGGTTGCCACCCAGCTCATAACCGATAGCTTCAGATTCTGAGTGAATAGCAGATTCAGTGCCGCTTAGGAATTCTGAAAAATCTACGCCGATAATCTCTTCGATAGCGTCACCCTTCCAACTGCCTTCATGTTTATCTATTCCGGCTAGGCTGAGGATAGTAGGTGTCAGATCGGTGACGAAGGTGAATTCGTCAGTCTTCTCGTTCTGTTTGCTGATACCGGGGCCAGACATGACTAGTGGGACGCGAAGGCCGCCTTCGCTAGCGTAGAACTTGTAGTAGGCAAGTGGCGACGCGGCAATTGTGGCGTTGTTAGGTCCGATCGCATTGAAGGAGTTGGGTTCTCCCAGTGTTTCCAGATCAGAATTGTAGCCGACTCTATCAAACCAGCTGCCTATGCCTGGTGCCGATCGGCCATTAACACCGATCAGGTTTGAACCCTCGGCGCCGTTATCTGACGTAAATATGAAAAGGGTATTCTCATATTCTCCGATCTCCTTCAGATATGTCATCAGGCGACCAATATGCATGTCCATCGCATCGACCATGCCGGCATACACCTCCATACGACGTGCATGATGGATTTTCTGTTCACCGGTTAAGCTATCCCATTCGAGTGTTCCAGGCGTGACTATGGTTTCGGTATTACGCGGAACGACTCCGGCAGCCTCAGCGGCAAGGCGCCTCTTTTCTCGCATTACCTCCCAGCCTTCGTCATACACTCCGGCGTATTTGTCCGAAAATTCTCGGGGCGCCTGCACCGGCATATGCACAGCCTGAAATGGTACATAGGCGAAGAAGGGCTCGTTGTCTGCCTCGTTTTCAGCAATAAATTCGATAGTCTTATCGATGAAGTATTTGGAGGAGTAGAAGTCATCGGGCAATGTGTGCCGCTCGCCATCGGCATACCAGTTGGCCTGCTCGTAGATAGGCAGGTAGGGACGCTGATCCCAATTGTCTGCTCCGGTATCTGCCATAGCGATTGTGCGATCGAAGCCGCGAGATGAGGGGAGCAGCTCGGGCGTATGGCCTAGATGCCACTTGCCAGTCATGTAGGTGTGATAGCCCGCATCCTGAAGTATCGTCGATAGCGTGACGACCTTGTCATTGAGTACGCCCTGATAATTGTCGTGTGCCAGCTGCTCTGGCGGCAGCGCCTCGGGGATATTCGGAACGCCGTTGCGATGACTGTCGACGCCGGTGAGCAACATAGCTCTCGCGGGCGCGCAGCTTCCTGCTGTGTGATAGTTCGTAAAGGAAACACCTGTGGCTGCGAGTTCAGCAATATTGGGTGTATCGATCTCACTGCCGAAGGGTGAGATGTCAGTAAATCCTAGATCATCTGCTAGGATTAGTACTATGTTGGGCCTAGTCCTCTGTGCAGATGCAGCCTCCTGTGCAGTCGCGACGCTAAAGAATCCGATGCCGGTCGTGACTAACGCGGCGGTGATGATCTTGGTTTTGGTCAACATATCGATACTCTATTTTTTACTCGGAGTGACAAGCTGCTGCGCAGCGATTCTACAGCGGGTTCAGATATCCCCAGGTTACGAGGCTAGCGCGCACCCACACAACGTTCAGGGGCAACAGGCTTAGGCAAAATAAGTGGAGCGGCCATTACTTTTCCCTCACTAGCTAGTTGCTCGTAAGCGACTTGTTGAAGCCCTTTGATCTGTGGGCGAGACATGCCTAACTCAAAGGCAGAACATTCATTCTCGCCGAGTGAGCGTGGATCGAGTCCAGTTAAATTCCCGAATACGACGAGGGCTTCTAGATAGTAGCCATAGTGACTGGCGTGATAATGATCGAAGGTCCACAGATCGATTTTATCGAAATCGATGCCATCATAGGGATTGGGATCGGCAATGCCGGCCTCCATTGCACGAGTCCATGCTTCACCAACTCCATTGACCCCCTTTACCGCAGCGGCACCTTCGGCAGCTTTATCGTATCCAGCGCGTACATCCAAGGCCATTTGTTCGATAGGTGAGTCTCTCCAGGGGCTGTCAGATCGATACACGCGATCTGCGCGCGACCATGTAGCGGTGAGATAGACTTCTACATCAGAATTGAGTCCCTCGAGAAAGCCTGCCATCTGCTTAGTTGTATCGATGAGCACCTTCGGATTGCCAGGGTTATCGCCATCCAGTGTGCTGTAGCCATGCATTACAACTTGGTCCCACTGGCGTCGACCTATAACGCCAAGCTTATTTTCAAAATGGAAGTCCAGACCGCTACCGCCCCGAGTCTCGAGATACACATCATAGTCAAGACCGGCCTGATCGGTGAAAGACTTAAAGAGTGCGGGGACTCCACCGATGCCTTCATTGTTGAGATCAGTTACCGAATCTGCGCGGTAGAACTTCGCGGAAGAGCCGTAGCCATATGTGAAGCTATTGCCGATAAACAACGCACTTGTCTCTGCGGAAGCGGCGAATGAACTAAATGCTACGACGAGAATTGCGAGTAGGGTGATTGAGTGTTTCATTAATTGTTCCTTGTTTCCTTATTAATTCAAAGGCGGAGAAAGCAAGAATAAAAGTTAGCTGCGCCCAAGTCCACATTTAGAATGGACGCAGTAGTAGCATTACTCTAATTCGCCGCAGCGGCATCCAAAATACGTAGAAAATTCCCGCTCCAGATTTTATTGATGTCTGTTTCGGAATAGCCTCTCTCTAGTAGGCCTTCGGTAAGGTTTAGCGCTTCGCTGGCGTCATTGTAGTCATCTATTCCACTGCCGTGATTGAAGTCATTGCCTATGCCTACATGATCGATGCCAATGCGATCAACGATGTAGTCGATGTGCTCGATCATATTGTCTGTAGTAGCTGGCCCGAGAAGTTCGCTAACGGCAGCAGTAAAGGCAGATCTTTCAGCAAGGTCATCAATCTCCCAATAAAGTTCAAATGGATAATTGTATTTTTCCGATATTCCCGCATCCAGCCGCAAGCGTATCAACTTTTCTACAAAATCTGGCTCAGAAATATTGATTAGATAGCCCTTGAACGCAGCGATGTGAATTACTCCGCCATTCTCGCCGATGCGATCAATTTCTTCGTCGCTAAGATTGCGAGTTACATCTGAAATAGTTTTCGCATTTGAGTGGCTCGCAATTATTGGAGTGCTCGTTAATTCGAGCACTTGTAGAGTTGCTGCTTTGGATAACTGTGAGACATCTACAAGTGCGCCCAGAGCACCGATCCGTTCAACGGCAGCTACGCCCAAGGCAGATAATCCGCCGTGTTCTTCGGTTACCTCAAAGGTGCCAGTTTCGCCGCTAAACTCTGGTCGCGAGGAATCAGAGAAAGCATTGTGCCCGAGATGGTTGAGACCAAATATTCGAACACCTTCTGCATAGAACTCATCGATTGCGGAAATATTTCCTTGCAGAGAGCGAGCATTTTGAAATCCTAGAATAAGTGCAGATTTTCCCGCCTCGTGAGCTGCGACGATTTCACTCGAGGTTGTCGCGATAACAACCTGGCCCTGACTTTCCTCTACTAGTGTGTGCACGGCGGCTATTTTTTCATCAGCCTCGGCTCTAGCCGCCGCATCTCCATCCATAGTTCTGGGGCCAGGACCAACAGCAACTGACATGACAACGGCATCGACCCCGCCGGCACGCATCTTTGCAGGATCTACCTTCGATGTTCCATCGGCACTCATGTAAGCCCTCGATGTTGAAGGAATTACGATGTCGGCATGCGCATCTAGGACTAAGCTAGATTCATGGATCTCGGCAGCCGATGGGCTGGAGCTGGTGTCTCCTGCTCCTGTCTCGACTGAGGCGGATTCGTTATCTGAGCATGATGCTATGCCTGCAAGAACGAAACACAGTAGTAAGCTCTTGCGAACTTTCGCGAAAGTGTTTAGGTGTAGCATTTTTTAACTCCAATAATTTTACTATACAAAATCTTTATTCAGGTGCCAATTTAAGATCTTCCCGCAATGTGCGGGAAGCGAGATAAAAGTGAATGCTCGACCAGACCATAACGCTCGGCAGTAGTATCGCCATCGAGTAACGCAACGATTCTATTCCCATTGAGGGTTCAAGCATGTCACTTAGGAAGCCGACGGCGAATGGCCCAAGGCCCAAGCCAATAATATTGATGACAAGAAATAAGATCGCTGATGCAGTAGAGCGCCACCTTAGTCCAACCAAGTTATGTGTGGTAGCGATGGAATTGCCGAGGTAGACGTTTTGTAATAGGCCTGGGATAAACGCACAGACTAGCGCCACGTACGTGTTACCTGTGAGTAGGACGATTAGAATAAATGGCACAACTGTGATTGTTGCGAGTCCGGGAATCCATTGATACCAACGCTTGTCGTGTTTTCCGAGTTTGTCGCCCAGCATGCCTCCAAGGAGTACGCCGATTGCGCCAAATAACCCTGTCGACAATGCGAGCCAAGTTCCCAGTTCGCCGGTAGACATTTCATGACTTCTAATAAAGAAAGAGGCTAACCAATTTACGGTGCCGTATCCAGCGAAGGCGTTAAGCCCACAAGCAAATGCCATGTGTCGAAATGTCTTTCGTTTCCACAGTAATGTTATGACTTCCCAGAAGGGCACCTGAACTTCGGAGGCGGTTCTGTTTTCCATCAGTCCGCGAATTGGTTCGCGGACGGTTGTTCGTACCAGAATCGCTAACAGGATGCCTGGTATGCCGACAACCATGAACGCGATCCGCCATCCGAAGAATTCGTTGAGCCAGCCACCGAAGAGAAAGCCGAACAGGATGCCGAGGTTTACGCCAGTGGAATAGAAAGCCAGTGCGCTCGCACGTTTCTCCGGTGGAAAAATATCGGAGACTATGGAGTGTGATGGAGGGCTACCTCCTGCTTCGCCGACTCCAACACCGACGCGGGCGGCGAGTAACTGGGCGTAGTTTTGTGCAAGGCCGCTTACGGCAGTCATTGCGCTCCATAGGCCTACAGACACTGCGACGATATTTCGTCGATTGCTACGATCTGCAAAGCGCGCGATAGGTATACCCGCGGTGACATAGAACATCGCGAAGGCGAAGCCTGTCAATAAGCCCAATTGGCTGTCGGATAACGACAGGTCGACTTTGATGGACTCCTGCAAGATAGAGAGCAGCTGCCGGTCGATAAAATTGAAAGTATAGACGAGAGTCAGAACGACAAGTGCATAGTTTCTTGTTCGTGAACTGGCATAAGGGTTTACCTGCGGTACTACAGGGGGCGTAGTCGATCCATCTGTGCGGTCTGTCATAACAGGCCCTTGTTATTTTTTTTGGACGAGATGTCTACGGAGAATAGTCGGGCTCAGCGTAAAAAACTAGCTAATTTGCAGATGGATATCTTCCAGAGGGTTCGAGCTGCATATTCGAGGGAAGAGATGGAGCGGCGAGTGAATGGAAATGGACGACTACATCTGCCGGCCTCATCTTCGGCTCGAGCTACGCGCTATTGCGGAACTCGATGCCGTAGAAGACCTTTGTGCAGGACTTCGTAAGTGCGCGGGCTAAGGTCATGACACTCGATCTCTTTGGCCTGATGTGAACGCTAAGAACTTTGCACCGACCATCATTGAACGGGTGTCCAAATTGAACGCCAGTTTTTTTATACATCGTCATTTTCTAGCTAGCTACTACTGGATTTACGGCCTACGATTTTAGTAACAAGAAAAAAGGGAGCGGCGAGACTTCTCAGTCCTTCCGCTCCCTTCTGTTCTTTCTAGAAGGCTCGCCGTGAGTGCGAGTCTTCTACTTGTCTATAACGCGTTATTTATAGCTCGAAGTCCATGCCATAGCTAACAACAAATTTCACATCATCATTATCTAGGTTATCGGGGCCGACATCGTCTAGGTCAGTCGAAGTGATCATGAAGCTAAAACCATTCTTCGAAAGAGAGATGTTGTAGTCAATGTAGTCGCCCGGTACTCCGTTGAAGGCCTCGGAGAAATCACCTTTGTGAGAGCCAATATGGAAACCTAGCTCTACACCGTCGCCGACTTCGGTAGTGTAGTCAGCGTAGAGGTAAGTAGCTTCGCCGAAACCGAAATCCTGGCCAATTCCTTCATCGGCTTCAGTATCTGCAAGCACGTTCAGTCCCACAGTGAATGCACCAAAACCAATCGAACCATAGACTTCACTGAAGTCGAACCCGGCTTCTTCGTCATAATTGTAGTAGAGGTAGCCGATATCATAGCTGATGCCATCCGCTTCACCGGCGAAGCCCGCGTAAAGGTCATGCTCATAGGAATAAACATCGTCAGCTGCAAAGCTCACGTTTGACGCCCAAGTACCTGCGTAGAAACCGCTGTCAGCTGCAAAGTCGATTCCGCCAGAGATAGCAGGCTCGTTTGTGGTCTGAGTCAGTCCGCGCCAGATGTAGTTGTTAGAGGCGCCGAAATTAGCTGACCATTCATCTGCTTGTACGGAGCCAGCTGAAAGCAATAATCCCGCCGTAACGAGTGAAAGAATTCGTGAGTTCATGTCGTGTAATATCCCTTTGTTGATAGTGGTGAAGGGTGATAATTTCCACCCGCTAGTAGGTATTTAGCAAGAGCTGTGCCAATGCCGACAGGCCTCGGTTTCTGTACCATTTTGAGCCATGGGATAGCATATTCTGTCGAAATCGCTCCACATTGGTGCGCCAAAACAATGCATCGCCTCGTTATGGGGCGAAAATGGACTTTGCTCTAGATTTACATAACGGCGGCTGCGGCTGAGCGCAAGGTCGGCAGTATTAAGGCCTTTTCGGAGAAAGTACTGCGCTGGATTCTGCTCTCGCACAGAGTTTGTAGCGGGATTGGCCGATGAGAATTAAGTAATTCAGTATTATTTCAATATTGTGCAGGAAATATGTCCAATCCGTTATTTTTGTCATTAATTTGTAATATTTTGCGAATAAAGTATCGGTCAACAATAACAGTCTGAGCGAACGTTAATGGCTAATGCTGTTTATTCCCAAGCTTGGACTGTACCGAGTCTTAAAAAAGAAACCCATACTGGAGTCGAAGAGACCTATGAGAAATCAAAAAATTGCACGACTAGGCCTGCTGGTCGCCACGGGAGCATTAGTCCTCTCCACAACTGTTGCTCAGGCAGCGGAAAAGGAACTCTTGGATATACTGCTGAACAACGGTGCGATAACTCAGGAACAGTATGACGAGCTACTGCTGAAAGAAGAGTTAGAGCAAGTCGATGTAGCTGAAATTAGTTTTGCTGAGGGAAGTGGCCTGAATGTGACTTCTGGTGATGGGCGCTTCGAAGTCGAAATTGGCGGCCGACTCCATCTGGATTATGTCGATCACAGCTATGACTCCAGAATGGGTACGAGACCGGTTAGTGGCAGTCAGGTTCGTCGTGGTCGAATCGAGATTGATGGTAAGTTCGATCAAAATTGGGGCTTCGCCACGGAATTTGATTACGCGAAGAATAAGGTTTCCCTAAAAGACATGAAGCTGGGTTATGAATCGGACAGCGGCGCTACCTTTTACGTTGGAAATCAGAAGCAGCCATATAGTGTGGCTTTGGAAATGAGCTCCAACGATATGCCGTTTGTAGAAAGAGGTGTGGACAATTATCTGGTGGCAACGTTTACCGATCGTGCTATTGGCGCTAGATTCGACACCAGTGGTAGCAACTGGTTTTTCGCCGGTGGCGTTTTCGGCGATTCACTAAAGGAAGGAACTACAAAAGGAGATGAAGGCTGGGGCGCATCTAGTCGCTTCGTCTTCTCGCCGATCATTGAAGATAACTCTGTAGTGCATTTGGGTATTCGTGCATCTTATCGTGAGATTGATTTAGCGACTCCTACGCTAAGCATCAAAGATAAGACTGCTGATTTCTCCGGCCTGAATATCGTAAACACCGGCGCATTAGCGAATGCCGAATCGGCGACGCTGTTTGGGCCAGAAATTGGCGCGTCATTTGGTCCACTCTATTTTGCCGCTGAACATACCACTGCGCAGATATCACGAGTCGGGGCTTCCACTCTCGATTTTTCAAGTTGGCATGCCGCAGCATCCTGGAATATTACCGGGGAAAGCCGTGCATCGCGTTACAGGATTGATGCGGGTGAGTTCAAGAGCATTCGGCCGAACAGTGACTTCAACCTGAGCAATGGTACTTGGGGAGCATGGGAGCTTTCAGCGCGTTATGCCCAGATCAACTTGAACGATGGCAATATTGTCGGTGGAGAAGAGGATGCCCTGAGTGTTGGTCTGAACTGGATTCCCACTCGAAATCTACGCATTTTGGCTGATTGGACGCGCATACTAGATACCGACGAATCGAATCCGATCCGTATGTTTGCGCCGGACATGAACGTATTCACTTTACGGACTCAGTGGAACTACTAATTCGTTCTAGTTAGAGCCAGTCTAGAAATAGATGGGCAAGTCTTAAGTGCTAAGACTTGCCCGCTAGCGTTACGAATTCTCAATCTACTCAATTTGTTAAGAGTCTAGTCTCTAAAGCAATTCCCGGCCCAGCCTACCGCGGGGTACTCTGTAACCTGCATCCTGCACATAGTCAGGACCAATTGAATCGATGGTCGGCGTGCCGCTACCGCGCATGGTGATTAATAGTTCTCGATTCAGCAAGTCCAGGACTCGCTCGACGCCAGCCTGTCCGAATGCACCTAGTCCAAAGCAGTAAGGCCTGCCTATGCCGACTGCCGATGCGCCCATAGCCAACGCCTTATAGATGTCTGTTCCTCTACGAAACCCACCGTCGACAATAATAGGTATTCGACCGTTCACGGCGCTTACAATTTCCGGCAGGCATTCGATGGTACCCCGGCCGGTTTCTGTGGCACGGCCACCGTGATTGGAAACCCAAATAGCATCAGCACCAAATTGCACTGCCAGTGCTGCATCAGCGCCTACCTCGACACCTTTGATGACGATGTTCATATCTGTAACTTCTTTCATGCGAGCGATGACACCCCAGGTCATGGCGGCATCTGTGAGCCCAACGCCGCGCATATCTAAGCCCTCGAACATCGGCTTGCTCTGCCCGGTGTGGCAGGAGGCGCAGTTGCGTGTATCTTCGCGTGTGAGTACCGCGCTGGTCTCGGTGTTTCTGCCGCCCGGCAGGTCGATCGTCAGACAGACTGATGTACAGCCCGCCGCCTCGGCTCGTTGCAACATAGCAACTGTGTATTCCCAGCGATTCGTGGAATAGAGTTGATGCCAGATAGGCGCGCCTCTAGCTTCAGCAACCGCCTCGACAGATGTCGACGACTGCGTGGACAAAACCATATGATGGCCTTTCGCTGCGGCCGCTCTAGCGGTGCCGAGTTCCGCGTCTGCATGGTATGCGCCCTGGCTACCTACGGGGCAGAGAAAAATAGGAGAGCTGGCCTCGCTGCCTAGAACGTTAACCGTCGTATCAGTTTGACTGACATCAACCAACCTGCGGGGCTTGATTTGGAATCGAGAGAAGCCTGCGCGGTTCGCTCGTAAGGTAAGATCGCTGTCTACACCTGTGGATAGATAGCCCAAGTGTGCAGGAGGGATTCTTTCTCTCGCGATTGCCTCCATTTCGAAAACGTTGATTACTTCTGAGGGGTTGGTAAGTCGCTGCCCCAGAGTTTCTTCTACTTCCTGTGCGAAGGCAGAATAATTTGTCAGTAGTGGGCTTGCTGCTAGAAATTTAAGAAATTCTCGACGTTGGGTCATGCTGACCTCCGATTAAGCTTGTTAGTTGACGATGGGTTGCTCTCTGAGTTGGGTAAAACTATCTATGTTGAGCGCAGTTGTCCAGCAGGCTCGGAATTCCAGTTGTCACCACTCATTGGGTCCAAAGGCGAAGAATAGTTGCTACGAGACCTGAGTAGGCCGAGTAACTCTGTTCCGCTAGCCGCTAGGCTTTATCTGGTGGCCCGCTCGTTATATCCTTGTGTCACAAAATGCTCAATAGAAAGGCTCCAGAATGATCAGACTCCTGCTAGCTACAATCTTCGCATTATCCTCGAATCTACTTATTGCCCAAGCAGAAAACTTCACCTTCTACTCTGATTTGGCGCAGGAGTGGTACGAGGACGGGGACTACTTCGAATGGACTTCAACAACGGCGAACAATGACGATGCAGAGGTCAGCATTTTCTATCAGACCTTCGGTGACAGCGACAATCCTAAACTACTCATCGTTCATGGATTTCCAAATTCCAGCTTCGATTTCTATAAGCTCATTCCATTGCTCGAAGACGACTACTATATAGCTGCGCTTGATTTTCCGGGCTCTGGATTTTCGGACAAGCCTCTCGATGGTTTCAGCTATATGCTCGAAGATAATGCCCGGTTGTTGGACTATTTCGTAAGCGAGATCGTTGAGTTCGATGATTTCGCTCTTTTCACACACGACCGTGGTGTCAGCATTGGACTCGCTTTTCTTGGTCACTATTTGGACAATCCGAATCCAGCTTACAAGATTAACTATCACTTCCTCTCTAACAGCGGAATGTTTCTACCTCTGGCAAACCTAGTGCCATTCCAGTTTGCCTTGCTCGATGCCCAGAGGGGACCGGCAATGATTGCCGCGCGAAAGGCGGCGCCAAGAATGACCGAGGGAAATCCACAGGCTTTGGCATATTCTGACATCTTTAAATTTAATGATGGCGACAGTGCGTTGCTGCATGTAGGTAGGTATCTTTTAGAAAGAGCGGAGAATGAATTTCGTTGGCTCGACAATCTGAGTCGCAGTCCGATACCGGTTGCCTATCTGTGGGGATTGTTGGATGACATCAATCCAATTCGCATTCCTAACTACGTGTGGCTTAACTATCTTAATGAGCGCGAGGTTGAAAGCTCCTTCTGGATACTGCCGACGGCGGGTCATTATCCGCAACGGGAGAAGCCGGAGCAGGTTGCTAAGATCGTTCGCTCAGCGCTAAACGGAGAAGTGCCGGATCGAGCGTCAGAAAATGAATTCATGCGAAGCTATGGAAGCAGAAGAGACGCAGAAGATGCGATTTTTGTCGGGCGTTCCGACGTTAGGAAAATGGAATTTCCCAGCACGATTAAATATACTCCCGAAGGTTATGAGTGATTGATTAGAAAACTGCTCGATAATTTTTTGACCTGAGCAGCTAGCAGAATAGAAAGTTAATTGGAATAAATGAGAACCGTCATGAGAAAATCTCTTAAGCTCTTTACCGCATTGCTCATGTCATTCGGTATGACTGTCACCATGGCTGCCGAAAATTATGAGCCACCTAGAACTTCGTTCGGCGTGCCAGATGTGCAGGGTATTTGGACCTATGAAACTAGGACCTCCCTGCAAAGACCGGAGATCTACGAGGGCCAGCTGGAAATTGACGAAGAGACGATGCTGGCAAAGATGATCTCCACCGAGGAATACAATAAGTTTCTCGCAGAGACTGGCGCCGAGGGGCCTACCGGTGGCGCAGTGGGTGCCTACAATGATTTCTGGTTCGCCCCTGGGAATGCATTGGCGGCTATGAATGGTATGTATAGGACTTCCTTAATCATCGAGCCAGCCGATGGGCAGATTCCATGGAAGGAAGGTGGGCAGGAGATTCGCCAAGCGCAGCGCGACAGTCTGCTAATGGGTAGGGACAGAAGCGATGGCCCCGAGGGTAGAGGGCTAGCAGATCGTTGCTTGGTCAGTTATGCATCGACGATGCCTTTCGTAAGCAGTTTCTACAACAACAATATGCAGATCGTGCAGTCTCCTACGCATGTCATGTTATTAGCGGAGATGGTTCACAATGTGCGCGTCGTGCGTATCGATCAAGGCTTTCGTGATCTTCCTTTCGAGCAGTGGCTGGGAGATTCTATCGGCTACTATGAGGACGATACCTTGGTTGTCGTCACCAGAGATTTCAATCCTTGGCAAATTAAAGAGTATCTGATCTCAGAGAACGTGACGTTAACCGAGCGCTTCGCGCGTGTTGCAGACGACAGAATTCACTATTCATTCACCATCGATGATCCAGAGCTCTACACGCAGCCATGGACAGCAGAGATGCCGATGGCAACTCTTGATGAGCAGATGTATGAATACGCCTGTCACGAAGGCAACTAT
>NVUL01000134.1 GCA_002401885.1 SAR86 cluster bacterium | reverse complement strand
ACCACCACTGCTGATCACTACTAACGCGCTAATTCGAAAATATTGAGGCCAGCCATGACAAATCGGCCTAAATGGTCAAATCAGGAAAATGCACCTCGTTATAGATTTCAATCACTTAGCTTCAGATATCGCTAAAATTTCGGTCAGAAAATTGCAGCTGCATGCATTTTTCTGATCGATGAGCATTGCACAGGAATGTGCAACCCCTACCCCCGCAGGGCAATGCGAGTACGCCAAAAGCAAGCGAAATGACACTTCCACGCTAGCTTTTGGAACACGACATGCTGAAAAAGTCAGGGATGACTTTTTCAGCATCGATTAAATAGACAATTCAGCTGCCTGCCTAATTCCGTTATAATAGCCTAGCAATCTCGCCTTAGAATACACAGAAGCACGCATTAATGAGCCTCACAACTCTCAGCATTACCCAGCCCGATGACTGGCACTTACATCTGCGCGATGGTGAGGCACTCAAGACTACCGTTGCCCATAGCGCGCGAGTTTTTGCCAGGGCAATCGTCATGCCCAACCTTAAGTCGCCAGTAACCACCGTGGCACAGGCGCTCTCCTACAGGCAACGAATTGTTTCCTACGTGCCAGAGGGAAGCACTTTTGATCCCCTAATGACCCTCTACCTAACTGACCAACTTAATTCGCAGGAAGTACAGCGAGCACATGAAGAAGACTGCCTTCAAGGCATCAAGTTCTACCCTGCTGGGGCTACTACGAATTCAGAGAGCGGCGTGGCGGAACTCGAATGTGTCTACCCCGCTCTGGAGAAGATGGCAGAAATTGGCTTGCCACTGCTTATCCATGGAGAAGTCACCGATGCCGAGATCGACATCTTCGATAGAGAGCGCGTCTTTTTAGAGACGGTCCTCGCACCGTTGATACAAAGATTTCCAAGCTTAAAGATTATCCTCGAACATATCACCACCAAAGATGCCGTCGATTTTGTGACAGAGCAAGGCAAGAACATTGCCGCCACGATTACTCCGCATCATTTGCTACTAAATCGCAATGACTTATTGGTCGGCGGGGTCAGGCCGCACTTTTATTGCCTGCCAATACTTAAAAGAAACACCCATCAGCACGCTCTCGTAAAGGCGGCCACAAGCGGAAGTTCCAAATTCTTTCTTGGCACTGATTCTGCACCGCACTCGATAGAAACGAAGGAGGCTTCCTGCGGCTGTGCCGGAATTTATTCTGCCCATGCTGCACTGGAGCTTTACACAGAGGTCTTCGAAGCAGAGAATGCACTCGACAAACTGGAAGGCTTTGCGAGCTTCTTCGGTGCCGATTATTACAATCTGCCCCGCAATCAGACTCAAATTATTCTTAGCAAAACCCCTAGCACTGTGCCGAAAGAATTCTTATTCGGTAGCGGCAGTGTCATACCCATGCGCGCAAACGAGTCCATTTCCTGGTCCGTCGAAGAGGCAACACAATGAACGACTCGGAATTCGCAGAGGAAGAAAATTACCTACTCGCGAACAGGTTTCGCACATTCCTTCCAGTAGTAGTCGATATTGAAACTGGCGGATTTAATTCACAGACAGATGCTATCTTGGAAATATCTGCCGTGATATTGGGCATGGATGAGAAGGGAATTCTTGGCATCGAACAAACTTACTTCCACCGTATCATTCCCTTCGAGGGCTTAAAACTCGAAGAAGCTGCGCTAAAATTTACCGGCATAGATCCTTTTCATCCGCTTCGCGTCGCACGTCCGGAGAGAGAGGTCATGCAAACGATGTTTGGCATAGTCCGCGATGCGGTGAAGGCCAAACATTGTAAGCGAGCCATATTGGTCGGTCACAATGCACACTTCGATCTCGGATTCGTAAATGCCGCCAGTGAAAGACACAACTTAAAGAGAAACCCGTTTCATCCTTTCTCTTGCTTCGACACCGCCACACTTAGTGGCCTCGCATTTGGGCAGACTGTTTTGGCAAGGGCGTGTGAGACGGCTGGAATTGACTTCGACAACGACGAAGCGCACTCCGCACGCTACGATGCGCAGAAGACAGCCGAATTGTATTGTCAGATCGTTAATACTTGGCAGGAACTCGGCGGCTGGCCTCTTGGCCAGAAGCAAATAGCTAAAATGAAGTAGCTAGGCCAGCATACGGTAGTTTAAAATTCTTCTAAATCGATAGTTCTATATCGATAGCAGTGCTCCAATTGAGCTTAAGAGTCATCTTCTACTGTATCAACCAAAGTCTGTAATTCTCCCTTCTCATGCATCTCGGTGATGATGTCGCAACCACCCACGAGTTCGCCCTTGACGAACAGCTGCGGGAAAGTCGGCCAGTTAGAGATAGAAGGCAGCGTAGAGCGCACATCTGGATTCGCCAAGATATCGACATAGGCAAAGCGCTTGCCGCAAGACATCAACAATTGTGTTACCTGCGATGAAAAGCCGCACTGGGGTTGTTCAGGATTACCCTTCATGTAGAGCAGAATGCTATTGGAATCGATTTGCTCTTTGATAGTTTCTTCAATGCTCATTAGTACTGCCTCGTTTACCTATTGATAACCTATTGATAGTGATTGCTCGGCTTCTCTTCTGAAGACCGACTGCGAGCGCGGAAGTTTACAACGGCTATAGTGTTTTGTCAGTATAGCTGTTTTCTTCGCCGTTGAATTCGTTATCGAGACCGCCTCAAGCTAACCAGATGGGGACTAGTCAGGGAATATCAAGCTAGTGGGTTTTCCCCATGCTCCGCCACCCGGCGTTTCTATAAGCAATCTATCTCCTTTCTTTACGATAACTGAGCACTTTCCCGGAAGTGTCTCACCATTCAATGAATTCCTTCCCCTCATGCCCTCGCCTCCTTCGTTAAGACCCCATGGAGAGACTAGTCGGCGCTCGCAAAGCAGACTCAGCTGGGCTTGATCAAGAAACTCATACTCTCGAGTAATGCCCGCGCCGCCAGCGTGCTTACCCTTACCTCCGCTGCCACGACGAACTGCATAGCAGTGCACACGCAGCGGGTAGTGCATTTCCAAACTCTCGATTGGAGTGTTCAAGGTATTGGTCATGTGGCTGTGCACCGCGTCGCGACCTGGCGTAGTTGGTCCGCCGCCAATTCCGCCGGCCAGCGTCTCGTAATAGTCCCAGCGGCTACCCGTCTCATCATCTATGTGACCCATGGCTACGTTGTTCATGGTGCCCTGACTCGCTGCCGGAATCCTACCTGGCAGTGCCTTCGCCAATGCGCCAAACACTAGGTCAACGAGGCGACTGGATGTTTCCACGTTCCCGGCAGCCACAGCCGCTGGTCGCTTCGCATTTACTATTGAGCCCGGTCTAGTTAGCAGGTGTATTCGTCGAAACAATCCCTCACAGGCAGGAGGGTCTTCTGGTAAGAGGCAGCGTATGCAATAAAAAGCGGCGGCCGCGACAACGGATTCGGGGCAATTCAAATTTCCAGCGACCTGCTCCGAGCTATCGCGAAAGTCTAGCTCCAAGCGATCGGGCCTTATGCGCAGTGTAAGCGCCAATTTTATATTCGACTGACCGCAACCATCATCATCCAAGTAGTCCGTGAAGCTGTACTCTCCAACTTGCAACCCAGCAATAGTATTGGCAGTAATACGATCGGCGTAGTCGTTCAAATCCTTCATGCCCTGCTCGTAGTCATTGATACTCATCGTCGCTAACAAAGACTGCAGTCGCTGCACTCCAAGTGTATTGGCGCCAGCCTGTGCTGCGAAATCTCCGCTCAGCGAATCCCCCTTCATCTGTAATAGCGAGAGCGCCGCCTGCTGTAATTGGCCAGATTTGAATAGCAGAGTTGGCGGAATTATCAGCCCCTCCTCTTCTAAGCTTGAAGAAATCGGCATTGATCCCGGCGTATCACAGCCGATATTCGCATGGTGCGCCCTGTTTGCAACGAAGCCGATTAAACTCCTTCCCTGTTCGACAAAGACCGGCGCAATCAAGGTTACGTCGGGCAGGTGAGTTCCCCCTAAATAAGGATCGTTGAGTACCAACATATCGCCGCCGCGCCATTGTCTATTCTCGATGATGGATTCCATCGCGAACGCCATGCTACCCAAATGCACAGGTATATGGGCCGCCTGAGCGAAGAGCTGGCCTTTGGTCGAGAACAGGGCACAGGAGAAATCCAGGCGGTCCTTAATATTCGGCGAAAATGCCGTGCGCCGCAGCACTGTACCCATCTCATCGCAAATCGCTGAGACTCGGCTGGAGAAGAGCGTTAATTCTATGGAATTCATACTTAGCTATTCAAATCCTTGTCGACAATTGCCTCGACTAGCAGTTCTGGTTAACATGCAATCATTCAACAGGCGGCGCGAGCTGCCTTTTTTAGTTTTTGGCGCTGCGAATTCATCACTACCAGCCAACTTGGTTTGACGATCCAAGCCCTGAAACTTCCAATGACTCTATAAGCAGATACCATCGATGAGTGTAAAACATTTTCTTACCCTGCAGGACCTCAGCAGCGATGAATTGAATCATATTATTCAACGTGCCGGCGAACTGAAGAAGAACCCAGAATTGGCCGTCGCGCAGCCGAGGAAGACGCTTGGACTGATTTTCGAGAAATCTTCGACAAGAACCAGGCTCGCGTTCGAAGTTGCCATGAACCAACTCGACGGTTCTGCTGTATTTCTTGCAAATACAGACTCGCAACTTGGCAGAGGCGAACCTATCGAAGATAGCGCACGCGTACTTGCTGGCATGGTGGATTGCGTTGCCATACGTACATTTGAGCACGAGAAACTCAGGCGCTTTGCCGAGTATTCCTCTGTGCCTGTCATCAACGCGCTTACCGATGACTTTCACCCTTGCCAGTTGCTCGCTGACGTGCAGACCTTTGTTGAACACCGCGGAAGCATAGCCGGCAAGACGGTAGCGTGGATAGGTGATGGCAATAATATGTGCCACTCCTACATCAATGCAGCAGACAAGTTCGATTTTCAACTTAACATTGCCAGCCCAGAAGGCTTCGAACCGAACGCTGAATTGGTCAACACGCACAAGAATCGCATCCAGCTTAGCCGAGACCCCAAGACGGCAGTGCTTGGCGCAGATTTAGTTGTCACCG
>NVUL01000133.1 GCA_002401885.1 SAR86 cluster bacterium | reverse complement strand
CCATCGCCTTCCCGTCTCTCTCATCCATTTACTGGGTAGGCGTACTCCTTGGCTCCCTGCAACTTGGTTATTTCCTGCCATCGCCTTCCCGTCTCTCTCCATCGCGCCGCTCCGACTTACGCCGCTCTTCGGCCAGCCAATTCTCAGCTTTCTCCGCTGGTTCTCTGCGATCTACGCGACGGCGGCCGTCACTGCTTCTTTTTTCTTGAGTCACAATTATTCCCTCGTTGCTTGGATTGACAGCTGCGCGGTGTCATTCGCCGTATCTGATAGGTGTAGACTACGTTAAAATCCCCTGTCTTTTCAATCGCCCATTTTGGGCATAAGTCACAAAAACCCCTGAGGTAAACCATGTCGCTATCCATGCACAGCTGTTCCATCCCCTATTTCGTCCGCGCACTCAACAATTTATCAGCTATCTTGGAGAAGGGTGCCGCGCATGCGCAGGAGAACGATATAGATCCTTCGATATTTGTCACAGGTCGTCTATTTCCCGACATGCTTCCTCTGTCGAGTCAGGTGCAGATCGCCTGCGACGTTAGCAAGGGTGCTGCTGCTAGGTTTTCCGATATTGAAGCACCTAGCTTTGAGGATGCCGAATCGAGCTTCGATGAGTTACAAGAACGCATAAGCAAAACAATTGCTTTTCTAAACTCGGTACCAGCAGAAAAAATAGATGGAACAGAAGAAAAGGCTATCAAGTTCCAAGCCGGCTCCATAGAAATCGACTTCGTTGGCGCCACATACCTATCGATGTGGGCCTTACCAAACATCTATTTTCACGTCACCACGGCCTACAATATTCTGCGCCACACGGTGTCGTGCTTGGAAAGTTGGATTACCTTGGCGCACCATAAATAGAAGATTCATTCACAGGTAAGCGCTGCACGCGCTTACCTGTCGAAGGATTTCAGAGAACCTGCCAGCTACTTAATTATTCACTCACCGTTGCACCGGTGAGTTTCGCGATCGCGGCAAGCGTGGTTTGTGCCGCATTCAACCCAAGTCTGAAATCTTTATCGGTAAAGTTGCTCCACACATCCAAAGGCGAATGCCAGGTAGGATTCCACCCACCACCGGTATGTGATCCGCGTTCGTTCTCGCGCAGACTGATCGACGGAACTTCATTCATGAAGGGCGTGGAATCGGTATTCGTCATGTGCGGCCCGACGGTTGCAGGATAGTCAGTATTGTAGGCATCCGCCGCCGCCTTAAAAACGAAGGCGAGGCGCATCGAATCATCGGCAAGATCAGAGACAGACTGGAACTCGATATTCACATCGGCTTCTGCGCGCTGATCCCAACTCACCGTGCCATCGGCACGCGGCGCGCCATGATCCCAAAGCATCATGTCGTGCTGAATCATGCCTAGCCAAGTCGGTTCCGGGTAATTACCCGAACCTGCCGGCTCCTCGATACCTTGCAAGTCTTTCCGCTGCTCAACATAGGCAGACGATCCGTTGAGACCAGTCTCCTCGTTGTTCCAGAGAGCGAAGCGTATGGAGCGTTCAGTCTCGACACCGGGCGCGCTCATGATACGCGCGAGCTCCATAACCAGCGCCGTACCGGAACCGTCGTCGTTAACCGCTTCGTTTACACCGTGGCCATCCATATGAGCGCTAACAATATACATCTCGTCAGGACGCGTAGTCCCTATTTTCGTACAGTACACTTCAGACCGCGGACCATCCACAGGCTCCTCAGCATTCAGCAATCGAATTCTTTCATCTGGCTGGGCTTCTAGGTCGCGATTCACTCCGGTAGGTGAACGATAGCCATAGACGGAACTGCCTCCGGGACCACTTCCATTGCGGCCAACCAGGCCTCCTGTAGGAGTGGTCAGATCGGGAGTATCCGCAGCCGCTCTGCGGCCGGAGCCGCGTGGACGGGTAGTAAATGTGTAGTGGAGCCTTTCGACATTACTGCAGCCATAGGAAATGAGTTGCTCTTCGATCCAGTCGACCGCTGCACGGTTACGGCTCGTGCCCTGGCGACGATCACCAAATTGGGTCAAACCCTTGAGTGTAGATTTGTAGGTTTCTAATTCTAAGCGAGAGACCAGATCAGCGACCGGGTCTTCTGCATCCGCAGATTGTGCCAGAGCGACATGACTTGCACCAACTAGGAGCGTGCTGGCGATACAATTAATAAAACCGAATGATTTGCTGTTCATCGCAACTCCTAAATAGTGCCAAATAAACTGAGTATCAAGGTACCTCTGGACAATAAACTATTGTCCTTTAACGAGACAGACAGTAACTTTTGCGCCTAAAAAATACAATCCGCAATCACAGAGAGATTGGTTAAACCCGCAAGGGTTTAGCCTACAAATCGCCTTGCTTCGAAACACCGTAAATTTTCCAGGAACTGGCGAGTACGCCTCGGCAGTGTTTGTTACTGGGCGAACAATGACGTCATTAATTCAATTAAAGTAATTGGGGAAATTAGTTTTCTCACTGGCTCTGGAATTCCTCACTATTATCGACTTCAGTCTGAGACTTAGCTAGGAGGCTGGCACAAATCAAAACCCCTATTGACCGAATTTTTCGAAGTCGATCGTGTAATCAAATTCCTAGGCTGAAGGCTCGGCATTGTTGATCTACAGCCTGCTAGCAAGCTTTAGCCAACCCTTAAAGTCCCACAAATATAGAAAGACATGGTTTGTATTGCAAGTTAGACTCAACTAATTCGTAAATACCGACGTTATTCATTCTATATTCGTCGTAAGGTCGAATTTAGCTGCGAATAATAATTATAAGAGTAGGTACTTGCTGATGGAAACAAAGAAGTCAGGCACTGTTCTAGTCGTAGAAGATGAATCCGGCGTCCGCGATGTCGCGGTACAGATGTTGAAGTTCACAGGGTTTAATGTGATCGAAGCCATCGACGCGCAAAGCGGCCTCGAACAGTTCAATCAAAACCCAGATATCGATCTAGTGTTCTCCGATGTCATCATGCCCGGCGGCACCAGCGGCATCGAGATGGCGAAGGAAATGCTTGCACAGAAACCCAACACCCTCATTCTTCTCGCGACCGGTTACTCGGCCAAGGCAGAGGCACTCGAGCACAAGGCATCGCAGTCAGACAATATCGGAGTGGTAGCTAAGCCTTACGATATCAACAAGATTCCGATCCTGATTTCAGCCATGATCAGCAACGCCGCAGCAGAATAAACAGTTCAGAAGAAAAGATAATAAAGAATTAATGACTGCCGCCTAGTCGTCGGCCAGTGCTTCGTCCGCACGCATATTGCAGGCCGTCACCTCAGGCAACTTCGTCATATACTTGAGCATCATCGCACCACGAATATCAGTTTTTTCGAGTAGCGATGACGAATCGTCTATGTAAAACACGCGCGAAGTCGTCACCACTAAATCCTCTTCCATTGGCATCGCACAGCGATGCACTCTAAAACCTGAAGGTATTCGACGCGGAAGTCGGTTTCGGTACATGAATATTTCTTTACTTTCTTGGAAATAAGTATAGTCGACTATGCCATCGCGATTGCTGTCGAGCGCACACATTTCGTAGAGAACGAAATTGGCGCAATAGAGATTATTTGCAGGTCGTTCTCCAAGGTACGTCCCTGCGCAGCTGGCTAGAAATAGACTGCTGGTGACAAGCGCAACAACACGAATGCTGGAAAAGCGAGAAAGCATAGACAAAAATTTATGACCGATGTACATCAATGTGCAAACTCACAGTTAGTCTAGTTACCAGTACTTTGTTCACAGAACGAAAGTTCGATGGGTATTGTACGCGGGTTCTCGCAAAAAATTAAATTTAACTACTGTCTAACTACTGGGAAAAGAAAACCGTATTCCCTCGCTGTCACCTTGAGCAGGCCATTTCTGCGTCATGGTCTTCCTGCGAGTATAGAACCGAATCGAATCGGGACCATAAATACTGAGGTCACCGAATAACGAGCGCTTCCATCCACCGAAACTATGGCTCGCAACAGGAACGGGCAGTGCCACATTCACACCGACCATGCCAACCTGGATATGATCAGAGAAATAGCGTGCCGTGGCACCATCGCGCGTAAAGATACAAGTACCGTTCCCGTATTCGTGCCTGTTGATGATCGACATGGCCTGGTCCAGACTCTGAACTCTCACGACACATAATATTGGGCCAAAAATTTCATCGGAGTGGATACTCATCGTCTCGCTCACTTCATCGAACAGGCTGCCGCCGATGAAATACCCGTCCTCGTTTCCCTCTACCTTCAAACCACGGCCATCGACAACTAATTCAGCACCCTGATCCAAACCCTGTTCTATATAGGCATTGATTCGTTCCAGAGCCTCCTTGCTAATTAGCGGCCCCATATCATTCTCAATGTCTGTGCCAGGGCCTACTTTCAGTTCCTTTACTCGTCTCGCAAGCTGAGCGACTGCCTTATCTGCAGTTTCTTCACCCACACAGACCACCACAGAGATAGCCATGCACCGCTCGCCACAAGAGCCATATGCAGCACCCATCAACGCATTTACCGCGTTATCCAAATCAGCATCGGGCATGATGACGGCATGATTCTTGGCACCGCCCAATGCCTGCACACGCTTATCCGTCTTACTCGCTCGCTGGTAGATTGATTCGGCGATCGGCGTGGAGCCAACAAAACTCACTGCCTGAATACGCGGATCATCCAATATCAATTCCACCACGCGCCTATCTCCATTAACCACATTAAAGACGCCATCTGGCAGCCCTGCCTCGGTAAATAGCTTCGCTAGCAACAGTGCAGCACTGGGGTCTCGCTCCGATGGCTTGAGAATAAACGTATTGCCGCAGGCAATTGCCATGGGAAACATCCACATCGGCACCATGGCAGGGAAATTAAAAGGAGTGATACCCGCCACGATGCCGAGCGCCTGAAATTCTGACCAGCAATCTATGTCGGGCCCTGCATTCTTGGAATGTTCACCCTTGAGTAACTCGGAAATGCCGCAGGCGTATTCAACAACTTCGATTCCGCGAATTAGCTCGCCTCGAGCATCATCCAAGACCTTGCCGTGCTCGGCGGTGATCGCCTGACAGATCTCATCAATGTTTGCCTCTAGCAGCTGCTTAAAACGAAAGAGTATTTGCGCACGCCTCGAAGGCGGTGTGTTGCGCCAAGCTGCGAAGGCGAAGCTAGCCGCCTCGAT
>NVUL01000132.1 GCA_002401885.1 SAR86 cluster bacterium | reverse complement strand
GCCGCCGCGGTTCTGGATGTCACCTCACAGAATGATACTGGTATAGCCGGAGACTTGTTTGCTCTGGTTTGGAGTGCGCAGGATAAGAAACTCTATGCACTGAACTCTGCAGGATGGGCACCAAAGGGATGGACGCCCGAATATTTTACGGAGCATCTCGGCGTTGAGCGCGTGCCCGGCAGTGGCGTCAATGCGGCAACCGTGCCCGGTGCTATAAGTGGTTACGATGCCTTACTGAATCGCTTCGGGACACTGGGTTTCAAGGAGACATTTGCTAGAGCGGTGCAGGTCGCCGATGAGGGCTGGGGACAGGCAGAACGAAGGCATCAGGATCTAAATTCCGTGCGAGAGAAGCTGCGCGGCGACGCTGATTCCGCTGCGACCTTCCTCAATGAAGGTGAAGCGCCAGCACTGTATAGCATTATCCGCAATCCTCAGTTGGCGGATGCGCTGCGTCTCATTCAAGAGCAAGGCAGAGATGCTTTCTACAAGGGTCCCATTGCCGATGCGATCGTCGCGAAGATGCAGGCAGATGGGGGGGTTATGACGCACGCGGACCTGGCCGAGTTCGAGTCCGAATGGGTCGAGCCAATTAGCACAAACTATCACGGCTATGATGTGTTTCAGTTGCCACCTCCGGGACAGGGCTTTGCCGCGTTGGAAATGTTGAACATATTGGAAGTCTGCGCACCGGTGCACGACGTTAATTTGTCCGCACTCGGTCCATCAAACCCGAATTACTGGCACTTCCTAGTCGAGGCGAAGAAGCTAGCCTACTCTGATTTGCAAGCCTATAACGGTGATCCTCTGTTCTCCGATATTCCTGTAGATAGGCTGCTATCGAAGAGCTATGCAGCGACTCTCTGCGACCGCATCGACATGGATGTAGCCGCGGAGCCGTCCATTAAGGGTGGGCTAGATGGGGGAACGATCTATCTGACCACAGCGGATCGCTGGGGGAACATGGTTTCATTAATACACAGTATTTTTTCGGTTTACGGTAGTGGGGCCACAATACCACCGTATGGAATGATGCTGCACAACCGCGGTGTTGCCTTCTCGTTAGACGAGGATCATCCGAACGTTGTTGCGCCGCGCAAGCGACCGTTCCACTCCATCATCGCGGGCTTCGTTATGCAAAACGATGAGCCTCTAATGACGTTCGGAAATATGGGAGGCTCTGTGCAACCCGAGACGCATGTTCAACACATGGTAAATGTTATAGACAACGGCATGAATATTCAGATGACTACCGATGCGGCGCGATTTACCCATAGTCAGAACAGCAATATGCTCTCTCTGGAAGATAATCTTTACAGCCTAGTAGGTCGAGCACTGCAGGCCAAGGGTCACAATGTTCGCTCTGTAAATGGCGGTAGGGTAGGCGGGTATCAGGGGATTCTATTTAGTAAAGATTCCACACTGCCCGAACCCGTCTTCGGTCAACAGAGTATTGATCAGGATCATCCAGTGAATGGTGTCTATCGCGCCGGATCGGATCATCGTAAGGATGGTCAAGCGGTAGGTTGGTAGAGTAGATGGCGCAGATAGTAATGGGCTTGGTTGATTTCATGGCTGCAGTAGCTTGGCGATTAAAGAAGGCCGGTAGTAGCAGTAGAAAGCCTTTGTTAATTGCGGCTGTTTGTCTATTCTTGGCTTCCTGCATCGGACCCAATTTGGAAGAATGGCCAGATTCGATTCCACAGGCTCAGGTTTTTAGAGCGGCCTACGATGCCGACAAAGAGAATCAGGCTCGTCAATCGGAAACTGAATACCTTAAATGGGTGTTGAGTTTCTATCAGGGTAATCTTGCCTACCAGTCCGGATGGCAAGACATTCAGGGCTACATCTATGCGGCGCCTGCTGCAGAGGCTGCGCAGGCACTGCTCGAACAACTGAGTCTGTTAGGCATAGCTATAGGAAGTGAATGGTCTAAGGCCAATGACATTCGACGAATCGACACGCGCATGCTGTCCCTTTGGGGCTCAACCATTCAGCTTGCGCCTGATTTCGCTACGCAAAAACAGACGGTAGAAGTCATCGCGGCAGACATCGATCTCTTGCTCAGTGGCACTCTCAGGAAGCAGGATATTTTTGAGGAACGCTACGCCGATATTTTAGGTTTGGAATTGTTCGGGGATTTCTAGTGGTCTCTGCACTCTCTTTTTTTCGCTGATTTATTATTCTTAGAGGTGTCCGAAATGAAACGCCGAGAATTTTTAAGCACATCTCTACAGGGCTCTCTCGCTGCCTCTCTCTCGATGCTGATACCCCCTGGACTGCTAGCGAGCGAGCTGCCTGCTGACATTACCGAACTCTCTGCATCGAAGCTCTCTGCAGCGATCCGCGACCGACAGGTCAGCTGTCTGGAGGTCATGCAGGCATACCTGCAGCGCATCGAGCGCTACAACCCCGTTTACAATGCGATAGTTAATCTAGCCGAACAAGATAGCCTATTCGATCAAGCCCGCCGCGCGGATGTCGCTCTGGATAAGGGAGAATACTGGGGGTGGATGCATGGCATGCCGCACGCGGTCAAAGACCTTTCCAACGTCGCAGGCATGATTACCACCAGCGGATCGCGCATCTATGCGAACCGAGTAGCTCAAAGCGATAGCTCGCTCGTCGCCAATGTCAGAAGGCAGGGTGCAATCTTTATAGGCAAGACCAATACGCCGGAGTTTGGTCTCGGGTCTCAGACCTACAATTCAGTTTTTGGCGCTACTGGCAGCGCTTGGAATCCGGCGCTAACGGCTGGTGGCAGCAGTGGTGGAGCTGCATGCGGTCTCGGCACCCATATGCTGCCTGTGGCAGATGGCAGTGACATGATGGGTTCATTGCGAAACCCGGGTGCCTTCAACAACGTCATTGGTTTTCGGCCTTCGAAGGGGCGAGTCGGCGGCGGAGATCCGTTAAATCGCGGTCTCTCGACGTCGGGTCCCATGGGGCGGAATACCGAAGATACGATTCGACTTCTGCTCAGCATCGCAGGGCCAGTTAACGGACAGCCAAATGCGATACAGGATAGGCTGCCCGAAGCCGAGCAGTTCACGCCACTCAATTTGCAGGACATTAAGATTGGATGGATGGGAGACTTTGAGAAATATCTGGCGATGGAACCTGGTGTACTCGATGTTTGTGAATCTAGCCTCAACTTGCTGGAGACGGCTGGGGCGAAGGTCGAGCCCTGCATGCCAGACTTCGATATGTCAGAGCTCTGGCGGACGTGGGTCGATCTTCGAAACTTGGGTCGCATCGGCGCTCAATCAATGTATAACGATCCTGCTCAGCGAGCGCTACTCAAGCCCGAATACATTTGGGAGATTGAGCAATCCCTGGTGCTCACTGCGACTCAAGTATTTGAGGCCGGAAATGCAAGGGCACGATGGTACCGAGAAATTGTGCGCCTGTTTGAGCAATTCGATTTTCTTGTGTTGCCAACAGCTCAGGTCTTTCCGTTCTCCAAAGATATTCACTGGCCGACCGAGATAGCAGGCAGAAAGATGGATACCTACCATCGCTGGATGGAGGTGGTCATCGGCGGCAGTCTTGCTGGGAATCCTCTGGTGAATGTCCCAGCGGGCTTCGATGAACAGGGCAGACCCATGGGGATTCAAGTCATGGGTCGTTTCGGAGAAGATAAGAAGGTGCTTGAATTTGCGCTGGCCTATGAGCAGGTAACAGACTTCTTACAGCAGCGACCGAACTTAGTCGCGAGTAGCTAAGTGTTTCAACAGGCTATTCAAGTAGATCGTTTACGGTAGCCTGAATGCTCGTAGAGTATCCGTGGCACTAATAACCACATATTGATTTCCATCCGCGCCCCGGTAGGTCATGGGGTTCGCATTTCCTCGCTTAGCCAGTGTTGTTTCCCAGAGTTGTCGCCCAGTCGTTGTGTCCAGTGCCCGCAGACGGTTGTCATCTGTTGCTGCTATGAACAATAGATTGCCTGCAGTAACTAAGGCAGCGGCGCGCCCAGGTCTTCCGGTGTTCTGGTTTTCCTCTGGCAATACTTCGCTCAGTCCTATTCTCTGCTGCCAGGCTATATTGCCCGTTGTGGTATCTACAGCCGACAAGGTTCCCCAGGGCGGTTTCTGGCAGGGCAAAGACATGCCATCGATGGTTACCTGAAAGTTGCCAGGCCTAGGTCCACGACGCTGCATGGGGTATTCGGCGCCGTCTTCAGATTCTTCTACCCAGCCAAAGCTGCCTATGTCGCCAGCGAAGACAAAGGCGTACTTGCTTGCAGGGTCGAATGCTACACCTCCCCAGTTCGGCCCGCCTGTTAGCCCCGGGAATAGCAGCGTGGTGTTATTGCCGGCGCCATTGGGTCTATAGGCCCAAGGGGTAAATGGACCTTGGTTTGTGACGTTGCCGGAGTTAGCGAGCAGCTCCGAACAGGCGGCGGCGTGTTCGACAGAAGTGTCAGCTGCCGTTACTAGGTCGGAAGCTTCAAAGCTCACTCTCGCTAATGCGGGCGGGTTAGTCGGAATCGGTTGTGTGGGAGAAGTCTCCTCGCCCGGCACATCGCTGGCAGGAACGGCGCGCTCTTCGATGTCGAAGATGGCTTCGCCCGTCTCTCGATTCAATAAATACAAGTAGCCCGATTTAGTTGTCACTCCTAGCGCTGGAATTAAATCGCCATCTTTCTCTATATTGAACAACGCTGGAGGCGCGGGCGGATCGTGATCCCATAGGTCATGATGAATGGTTTGGAAATGCCAGCGGTATTCTCCGCTGCGGATATCGACTGCGACTAGTGAATTAGAGAAAAGATTGTTGCCCGCGCGGTCGCCACCGTAACCGAAGGGGATTGGCGAGGCGAGGGGGAGATAGATTAGCCCGCGTTGTTCATCGACGGTGAAATAGAATGGCCAAGCATTGGCGCCCAGTCTACCGCGCCAGCTATCACCTTCCCAAGTGTCGTGTCCGAGACTGCCGGGTCCAGGTACAGACTCGAATTCCCAGACCTTCTCTCCGCTTCGTGCATCGAAGGCTCTTGCGTTGCCGATTCCTCCAGTGGCGCCTCTCGGTGTATTCGCTCCTACTATTACGGTGTTCTCGAAAACCATAGCAACGGAGTTATAGGGGATCTGCATATCGATCTCGCCTGAATCACCAAACTCTGAGGCGAGCTCGCCTGTGGCTGCATCGAGCGCCACCAGTCGACGACCGGCAGTATAGAGGATGCGTGGACGGGTACCGTTGTCGCCCGGCCAATAGGAGACACCGCGTCTGGATGCGGTGCTCTCTGAAACTCTGTGTGTCCACAGTTCTTCGCCACTTAGTGGATCGAGCGCGATAACGCGATCAGCCGCGGGAAGATACATGACGCCATCGACAACGATCGGGCCCGAAGGGACACCCGAAAGATCAACCGAAACGTGCTGCGTAGTACCATCAAACGGTGCGGCGTTGAGGTCCTGAGCACCACCGAGG
>NVUL01000131.1 GCA_002401885.1 SAR86 cluster bacterium | reverse complement strand
AAAGTGGGTGACTTGACCCTCTACCAATCCTATGCAGGCGAAGATAGCCCTCATCGGTAATCTGACTCACAGCGTAGCTATAAGAATCCAGGGCACAGGCGACTACCCGTCGCGGCTCGCCGCCACCTACTACCTTTGTTAGGTTGCCATAGGAATCGCGGTCCCAACCAGCATATTCATCCTGTATCGCCTCTGTCGCCAGATGCTCATGGCCCGTGGGCGCATCGATCGCTATCCAGCTTGCAAGCGCTGCCAGCTCAGATTCCTGAGCATGCAAGCTCGTAGCAAATAAAATCGAAAATAATGATGCTGATATAGCTGAAATACTGCTGCTACACTTCATTTTAATTCCTCATTGTGGCAGTCGATAGGCAATGATGTAGCCGCCTTCTGGATCTTCCTCGTCTGCAGGAAGAGCTCTAAAGCCGGAGCCGCTGGTGGAATTGAAAACCGGAACCGTAATCACCACAGTCTGCTCTCCCGCTGGAGACAGATAGCTCATCGGTGTCGCATGAGCCGTGAACGGCAGATCAGCACTCCACAGTTCCTTGCCGTTACTGATATTCGTAGCACGAATTGTATTGTCGAAAGTGCCCGCACTGAAAATCAGCCCGCCCGCCGTTGTTATCGTGCCCGCGCTCTGTGGCGTGCCCACGGTGATTGGCAGTCGCGTCTTAATGCCGAAGGGTCCGCTCTCCTTCGCCGTACCGATAGGTCGCTCCCAAAGCAATTGCTTAGTCTCGAGATCGATAGCTGCGAGAACACCAAAGGGTGGTTGATTACAGGGGACTCCCAAGGGCGACATGAAGCGAACTGTAGTGTGAGAGTACGGCGTGCCAAGCTGATTCCCTTCTACACCTTCCGGCAATTCATCTCTAGGAATCAGCGTTAGCTGATTACCCAAGACCAATGGATTGACCACCATGATGTTGTTCACCTGATCGATGCTAACCGAGCCCCAGTTGTGGCCGCCGGCATTGCCAGGGAATTGAAAGATCGTATCGGCACCCGGCACCGTGAACTGCCCCTCGTAGCGCATCTTCTTAAACTCGATACGACACCAGAGTTGATCGAGTGGGGTTACGCCCCACATCTTCGCCTCTGTAAAGTCCGGGCGAAAGTTCGGCAGATCTACAGCGAACGGCTGAGTTGCCGCAACATAGTCTTCAGGCACTCCGCCCCCCTGTGGCACGGACAGTTCCTGAATATCGAAAATAGGTTCGCCTGTCACTCTATTGAGCACGAAGACTTCGGAACGCTTAGTTGGCACCAGAACCGCCGGGACTTTCTCACCATCCTCACCGGGCAGATCTATCAATACGGGCTGCGACGGTACATCGTAGTCCCATAAGTCATGATGGGTGGTTTGGAATGACCAACGCACCGATCCCGTCTCGCCATCGATTGCCACTATGGAGCTCGCGTACTGTTCACTAGCCTCCAGGCGCTGGCCGCCGAAATAGTCTGGCGTCTCATTGCCTGTCGGAGCATAAATCAAACCCAATTCTTCATCGACGCTGAACAGACTCCAGACATTGGGCGTACCTCGCGTGTAAACCTCTCCCCTTAGCGGCTCGGTATTTACACCTGGCCTGCCCATATCCCAAGCCCAAGAGAATTCTCCTGAGAGCGCATCGAATGCACGAACGACGCCCGAAGGCTCGCCCACACTGCGATTGTCGAAAACCCATCCCCCGACGACAGCATTGCCGCGCACAATGCCTGGAGGGGAGGTTTGGAAATTGAATATTCGCGGATCGTTGCCCATACCAGTTGTTAGGTCGATCTCGCCTTGTTCGCCGAACTGAGAACAACGAGCGCCGCTTAGCGCATCGATTGCAATCAATCGCGCATCAGTAGTAGCCGTCAGTATTCTCTGCTGACATTCGCCCTGATACTCCTCAGGTGCCTCGAAGTAGGAAACACCGCGGCAACCTGTTGTGAAATAGCGCAGAAATTCTAGATGCTCTGGATCGATAAGCGGATCGAACTGCCAGCGCAGCTCGCCGCTATCTGCATCCAGTGCGATGACTCTATTGCCTCCGGTACAAACATACAGTAGCTCACCCACTTGTAAGGGCGTCGCCTTAAAGGAACCGCCCGCGTTGGTTCGATAGGTCCAAGCCACCTCTAAGCTATCTACGTTGTCTCTATTTATCTGATCAATAGGCGAGTACCTGCTACCACCGAGGGTGTTGCCATAGCTCGGCCAATCGGTTGCCGTGTTGACGGTATTAACACCTGAGCGCTCGGACAGTGGCTTAACTTCATAGCCTGCACCGTCTATGGCTACATAGGTGGTTAGCGCTATTGCAATTGCGGTTGCATAGAGCGGATATTTAGCAGCGAGGAGCGGCGGTGGGTTTCCTTGATGCAGGGAGCGCCGCAACCAGGGCGTTAGAAACCATAATCCAAGTACGGCGAAGGGCAGTATTCTGGGCAGCAAGGCCCAGTGGTTTGTACCGGACTCGTAGAGTGACCAAAGCACCGTAAGAATCATGAGAGCGCCATAGATCATCGGCGCCACGGGATCTTGCTTCCACAATCTTCCGGCGCTAGCTGCCAGCAAGAACCCTGCGATTAGATAGTAGAATGATCCTCCCAGAATAATCAGCTGCATGCCACCCAAAATCATGGGGACGGCGAAGAGCAGGATAATGATAGGAAACATACGAGGAGCTTTACTGACTGAATCGGCATTCATAGGAGTCGCCTTTATTATTTTCAGCTATTGCTGTCTAGTCAGACAGCAATAGCATTGACAAAAGACTATACCCAAAAAGAAGGGGCGCAGCTATGCTGGACGAATAAGAAGCCTATTGACTCCCTAGCTTGCCCTTCTCCTGCATCCTCTGCTCTTCCTTGAAGCGCAGCTTCTCTTGCTTGCCCCGCTCTATCACAGATTCCATTGGGGCGCCTATGTGGGCCTCACCGCGCTGCTTAGCGAGCTGCATCTGACGTTCGCGTTCTGCGAATCGCTTTACCTGTTCTTTGCTGTGCTTGTCGTAACAGTGATGGCAACTAACGCCCTTCTGGTAAAACTCGTTGCACTTGTCTTCCTCGGTGATCGGCCGGCGGCAGGCATGGCATTGATCATAGTTTCCCTTCTCCAGCTTATGATTTACCGTCACACGATTGTCGAAAACGAAGCACTCGCCCTGCCACTTGGATTCATCCTCGGGCTGCTCTTCCAAGTATTTCAATATCCCGCCCTTGAGGTGAAACACATCCTCGAATCCATGTTGCTTGAGATAGGCCGTCGATTTCTCACAACGTATTCCGCCGGTGCAGAACATCGCGACTTTCTTATGCACTTTAGGGTCGAGGTTCTTCTTCACGTATTCGGGAAATTCTCTGAAGGAACCCGTCTCCGGATTTATAGCGTTCTCGAAGGTGCCGATCTCAACCTCGTACTGATTCCGCGTGTCGAGCAGAAGCACTTCAGGGTCTGCTATCAGAGCATTCCAATCCTTGGGATCCACATAGGTGCCCACGATGTGGGTCGGGTCAATATCCTCAACACCCATGGTCACAATCTCTTTCTTCAGTTTCACCTTCGTGCGATAGAAAGGGTTTTCATCAACGGTGGATTCCTTCGCTTGTATACCAACAAACCGATGATCCTTTGCCAGCCAAGCAAGCACGGCATCGACGCCGACCCTGCTTCCAGCGATAGTGCCATTTATTCCTTCGGTAGCGAGCAGCAACGTGCCGCGCACTCCTTGTGCGAGCATTAATTCAAGAAGAGGTTCTCGGAAGGATTCGTGGTCCGGGAATTTCGCAAAGCGATAGAGGGCGGCGACAACTACGCCATCGGCAGTAATATTCATGATCATCCTTATAGCTGACTGGAACGTAAATCCAGCGCATTCGAAGAACGTGAATTATAGTAAAATTACGTTTGCTTGTAAAAAATAGCTTCACGAGAGTGAATGAACTTTTCCCCAAGGAATCTCAAGCGGCAAAGCACTACTGTACTGGGAAATGGTTTTACGGGCTATCAATCGGTAACTACGGGGAGTTTAGAGGGGGCGCCCCACTCTATCCAAGAGCCATCATAGACAGATAGATTACGATGGCCGGCAAGATAGGCAGCATAAGTGAGAATGCAGGCGGTGAGACCTGAACCACAGCTAGTGATTAGCCGCTTGTCAGCTGTGATGAATGCATTGAAAATTTCTTGCAGTTCGGCCGTTGGCTTCATTTTTCCTTCGTTCAATAACTCCGAGAAGGGTAAATTCCGCGCATTGGGCATATGCCCGCCGCGGATGCCTGGTCGTGGTTCGGGAGCTGTGCCATAGAATCTGCCGCTGGACCGCGCATCGAGAATCACACAACTTGAATCATCCAATGAAGATAGTACGACGCTGAAGTCGCAGAATGCATCTTCCCCGTAGCTGGCCTCAAAATTTCCTGAGGCGGGGTCTAACTGCAGACTATCGACGGTGGTAAAGCCGGCAGCAATCCATGCGCGTAAGCCGCCGTCTAGAACTGCAACTTGTTCATGCCCCATGGCGCGAAGCATCCACCACGCGCGCGGGCTCGAATACAGTCCGACGTCGTCATAGATCACAATAACACTGTCAGTGTTTATGCCTAGATTGCGCACCTCCTCCTGAAATAATTCTTCCTCCGGCATCATATGCGGCAGAGACGAATCTCGCTTGCATATCTTCTTGTCGTAGTCGAAACGACGCGCACCAGAAATAGCCTGGAAATTTTCTTCGCTATTGAGGGATTCATAGCCGGGCACGACCGGGGGAACTGAGGCATCGAGAACAATCAACTCAGGCACACTCAGATTGTCATGTAACCAGTTTACGTCAACAAGTGGGGATGGAAGTTGCAGCATAATTTTTACCCGTGAAATTCTGATGCTCTAATCGTATTACTACAATTGCTCTGCAAACTGTCGCAATTTAGCTTTTAATCTTCCTGTGTTTTCCGGACCGATTCGAATCAACTGCTTCTGCATTTCTTCCATGTTTTCGATATTGGCATCTGCATAAAGAAACATAACTGAAGGCTTAACCAGCTGATAAGGACCCTCGACGTTTGGCGAACGCAGTACAGCGTTAATTGCCGAGCGCAGGGTGTCATCGAAGTTAACATTTCTAGAGCCGATCTCAGCAGATGCCTGCTGAAATAAGGGCTGAAGAGTTCGATAGAGAATCATCGCCTGAGCAGTATCGACGGCCACAAAGGTATCTATAAGTTGATTGAAGCGATCGTGGGCATTCGCTTCCATCACGAAGAGATTCTCGTCGATGTTGCGAACCGACATCTCCTGCCCCATCCGCTTGTAGGGCAAACTAGTCTGGGGAAATTCACCTCGACTAATATTATCGACAAACACAACGATACTTCGAATGAGTTGCTCATCAGCCAGCACTCGAATCAGCGCGGCACCATTTTGTAGAGCGCGTAATCCCTCAAGAACGAAATCATCACTGTTATTCAGACTTGG
>NVUL01000130.1 GCA_002401885.1 SAR86 cluster bacterium | reverse complement strand
GTAGGTGTAGTTTTGGACACCGCGCTGGAGCGCATGCGTCTGAAAGTAACGGATACGGGAATAGGCATTAACAGCCAAGCGCAGGCCAGCCTATTTGAGCCCTACGTTCAGGCCGACAAGACGACGATGCGGAAGTTCGGTGGCTCAGGGCTTGGATTGACCATCGTTAAGCAGTTGGTTTCTGCAATGGATGGAAAAATCGCGGTCAACTCCGTACCGGGCAGAGGCTCGACTTTCACGGTATTCCTGCCGCTGAAGAGCGCTAAGGCTCCAGTCATTAAGCCGACCAGCCGCGCCGAAATCAAGTTGCCCTCGCTATCGATAGTGGTCGCAGATGATAACGCCGTGAACCGCATGGTCCTTTCTCGTCTTTTGGAAGCAGATGGTCACAAAGTGGTGACCATGTCGAATGGCAGGGAAGTTCTGAACTATCTACCTGATCATGCCGTGAGTGTAATTATGATGGACCTGCAGATGCCGGTCATGGACGGAGTGACTGCAGTCAGAAAGATTCGCGCCATGGATGGAAGTAGGTCGACAATCCCCGTGATCGCGGTTACCGCGAATGTTGTTCATGAAGATCCAAGAGACCTCATCAAGTCAGGCATGACAGGTTTTTTGAGCAAGCCATTTCGCCAGGAAGAACTACGTGACGCTCTGCAGAAAGCCATGTCCCCTAACCCTTCCGGGCTAGCATAGCCTCGAAGGTCCTGTTTGCTCTAGCATTCGATGCTTCCTCGGAATGCGCCCCAGATGACCTAAATCAATGTTTTCTCCTCTCCTTGCACTATGCTTTGACAGTGTTTTCAGAGGAGAGATCTATATGGCTGTACACGAACAAGAACGAGAAGCAAAACTACTGCCAGTGGTGGGTGTAATCTTTGTTTGCGCCTTTGTGATATTGGTAAGTTCCTATTTTATTGGAAACTATATGTTCTAAAACAGAAGAATCGTAGTGCTGCTGCTATTGTTCAGCTGCAGCACAACTACGTGACCTTGAGTCTTTGAGAAAACTCGTCTGCCAGGTAAGTTTTCTCTTTTACTATTGTTTTTATGACCTGAGTTGCTCGCCAGATGTCTTCAAAGCGCAGGAATAGGGGTGAGAACCCGAAGCGAACAATATCGGGATTGCGAAAATCTACCACGACGCCAGCCTTGTTCAGGGCACGGCAGATGCCATAGGCATCCGGGTGTGAGAATGCGAGTTGTGCTCCTCGCAGTGTGGAGTCCGCCTTGGATTCTAGAGTTAGGCAGTGCAGGTCTTCGTCATTCTTCACTAAATCCAAAAACAGCTCAGCTAAAGAGTTGGCCTTTCTATTGATATCGGTGACGGTGATATCCGTGAAGATGTCGAGTGCGCTGTCCAATACGGCAAGCGATAGAATTGCTGGTGTACCGGTGAGAAATTGCGCCATGCCTGCCGCATTCTTGTAATCGGGATCGAAAGTAAACGGCTCGCGATGGCCCATCCAGCCTTGAATTGGCTGTCTTATAGCCGCATGGTGTTTCTTGTTAGCGTAGATAAAAGCGGGCGCTCCGGGGCCGCCATTCAAATATTTATAGCCACAACCCACTGCGAAATCCACTTCCCATTCATCCATTTGTAAAGGCAGTACGCCGACACTATGGGATAGATCCCAGACGACAAGTATCCCTCTTGCTCTGGCCAATGACGTAAGCCGTTTAATATCATGCTTGTCGCCGTTGCGAAAATTTACTTGGGTGAGAAATAACACGGCGACATCCTCATCGAGTGCTTGCGCTAGCTCCGGCGCCGCGACAGTTTTCAATTTACAGCCAGTTGGGCCTAACAGCGACTCCAAACCCTGCGCGACATACAAATCAGTGGGGAAATTATCTTCCTGTGACAGGATAATATTGCGCGTGGGTTCCATCTGCAGGCAGCTTGCGAGGACCTTCAAGAGGTTTATTGATACCGAATCGCAGCAGACGAGCTGCTGCTGCGCAGCGCCGATAAGTTTTGCTATCTTCTCGCCTGTCGTGAATGGCAGATCAATCCAGGCGTGTGTATTCCAACTCGCGATGAGGTCTTTGCCCCATTGCTCCTGAACGACTTCCTGCGCGCGTTGCCGTGAATTTTTCGTCAGTGGTCCGAGAGAGTTGCCATTGAGGTAGATGATATCTGCAGGGATAAGAAATTCACCGCGCTTAGAGGAAAGAGGATCGGACTGATCTAGTTCTTTTATTTCCTGAAGCGAGGCACTAGAAGTATTCATCGAGTAATTCTAATAGACGGCGATAGGCGAGGGTGTTGGGGTGGGCCCAGTCGAAATGATTCGCTCCCGTACTGATAATTGTCCTCGCTCCCGGCAGCGTCGCCTGTGAGAGTGGGACAATCTCGTCAATATCTCCGGCAAGCAGCACCGTGTTTTCATGCAGACCATGATTGCCTGGATTAGCATCGAAGTACTCTTGTGCGCGTTCGATAACATCGCCGCCCATGAAGTCAGGCGTCGCAGCTTGGCAGGTATTGCTGCCCGCCGCGTAGCTCACCACATCGGAAATGGCAGCCAGTCCTACGATTAGATCAGGCTCCACCGTAAGAAGCTCGGATCGAGCGCCGGCAAGCAGTGCAAGGTGGCCGCCTGCGGAGTGCCCTAGGATCGCCAAGTTTTCTGACTCTATTCCATCTATTTCGTCCAGGCTATTGATGCCGGCGATAATATCCTCGAAGGTTCCCGGCCAGGCGCCGCCTTCATCGCCGGTGCGTCGATATTCCAAAGACCAGACTGCAAACCCGGCATCAGCAAGTGCAGAACTTAGGCCGTGGCTATAGGTAATGTCGAACTGATTCTGCCAGCAGCCCCCGTGAATTAGAACGAGGCTTGCTCGAGCCGGAGACGCGGTAGGCAGCCAGAGTTGGCCAAACTGGAATTGATTCTCACCATAGCTGTGCGTGAGGTCAGCCTCTCGATAGGGGACGGCAAGGACCTCGGGGAAACTAACGTTAGATAGCTCAGCCTCTGCAGCTAGGGCTACAGGAGCTGAGAGTAGAACAAATACGAACGTTGCGGCACTTAGTAGTCTGAACATAGTAATTCAAACTTATCAGAAGTGAGCCCACTAGGTCACTTACTGATTTGGCGTTAAGTCTGAGTTCAGCATGGCGAATCTATGATCTGGTCAAATCCATGAAACTCACAGTGGTTTCGGGGCTGGAGTGTTTGGCAAGCCATTCGCTTTTCCATATCTGAGCCGTGGGGTTCTAGGTTATTACTAGGGAGATTTGACTACATGAATATCAAGATACTAAGCATGGCATGCGTCTTGGGGTCTACAGCTTCATGGGCACTTGCAGATGAAGAGAATGAACATGAACACGGGAATCAATCTCCGTCCTATTCCTACCTCGAGATTAGTTCTATTGGTTACGATATGGACTTCGGCGGCATCGATGTCGAGCCTGATGGCTATAAGATGAAGCTGTCACTCTCCCTTGGAGATAGTCTCTTCGGTGTGATCGACAGAAGCAATTCAGATGGTAACTTCTCCGGGGCGAGCTACGACCTCGATACCGAGGGTTATGGGTTTGGCCTACGCGGGGACAGCTGGTTTGCCAGTTACACCTATAACACTTGGGAGCTCAGTAACAATGAATTCGATGTCGATACGATACGCCTCGGCTTTCGTAATAACTGGACAGACAGGCTTGAATTTAATGCCAGTTATTCCTGGAACAACATCGAGGATGCCGACAATGATGACGGCTTTCAGGTAGGGTTTCTCTATAGACTAGGAGGAAACTTTCACTTAGTGGCGGAGTACGAAACCATTGGTGGCGATTTGGATATCGATACTCTTACAGCGGGCATTCGAGTTACTTTTTAGGTGTGTATCCGTGCTGCATCGATAAATGTTTCTCAATTCATGGGCAAGAAAAAAGGAGATACAATCTACAAGATCGTATCTCCTTTTTTGTAAACTCTTTAGCTCGCTAGAACCAAGGGTCCAATGGTTTAAGCGCTAATAGCGCGCTTCACCAGGTTTTGCATTAATGGAATTTTAAATCCATTGTGTGCTAGTGCGCGTGCGCCATCCGTTGCCATCTCGGCGACAGATTCTGCGGTAGCAGCATTCTTCGCCTGGCCTCGAATTGCATTCTCCACGTTAGTCACGCGACGTGGTGTGCACTGTACTGCTCCACAAACGATGCGGGAATCTTCCACAACGCCACCGCTAACTTTGAAGGCAGCTGCGACGTTAACGAGAGAGAAATCCCATACGTTTCTGTCTGCAACTTTCTCGAAGTAGAATGAGGCATTGGCCCAGGTGTTTGGAATCCTTACTGTGGTAAGAATCTCACCTGTGCGCAGCGCAGTCGTGCTCTCGATATCGTTGGCTGGGCCAACGAAGTAGTCTTCGGCGGCAAGAGTGCGTTCGCCGCTCAAGCTACGAATGACCATAGTGGCATCCAGTGCAACTAGAGCAGGCGCAGTATCTGAAGGGCTAGCTGCAACACAGCGGCTAGCTTCAAACAACGAGTGGTCACGGTTCATGCCCTGAGGCGTATCCGCGTAGCACAGGTTACCGCCGGCTCGATAGCAAGACAGACCACGGCGGTAGTACCAGCAGCGAACGTCTTGTGAGACATTGCCGCCAAGTGTGCCGATGTTGCGAATCTGTGGGCTTGCCACTACGCCAGCTGCCTGCGATAACAGGGAGAACTTATCCTGGATAACGCTGTTGGTGGCAACTTCTGTGAGCGTGGTAAGAGCACCGATTTCGATACCGTCGGCAGTCTCGCGAACACCACGGAGTGAATCGATAGCGCTCAGATCAATTAGTGCCTCAGCGTCTTTTGCTCTATCTTTCAACCAGCCATAAGTATCCTGGCCGCCCCCAACTAACCAGCCTCTATCGGCGAGCCGATCGGCTAGTGCTAGGGCATCTTCTACCTGTACCGGTTGGTACAGTTCCATATTAGGCATTACGTCATGAGATGGCATAGATAACCTCTAGAAAGTGTTAGTTTTAAGGGACTTGGTGCTGTACGTGTTACCAGCCAAGTGATTAACGATCATATCCGTCGTGGTCGGCGCTGTATTAAACAGGTGACCATCCAATGCGTCGGATATGGCGCTTGCTAATGCGGCAGCAGATGCGCCCTGCGTTGGCTCACCGATGCCTCGTCCTCCAGTTGGATTCTGAGGGTCAGGGATGTTCACTCCACCCATCTTCGTATTTGTATTCACATCTAAATACGTCGGTGGTTTGTTCTGGTACAAGCCAGTATTGGCAGGCAGACCATTCTGTGGATCGTAAACATGACGCTCTAGAGAGGCTAGCCCTACACCCCAAACGGCGCCACCGCGCATGGCATTGTCGAAGTTCTTCGGATGAACCACGGTGCCACAGTCGGCAATCGCGGTGTAGTCCAATATTTCGAACTTGCCGGTGTCTTTGTCCATTTCGATTTCGCAGAAACCGACAACGACCCCAGGAGGTTGGCCCTGCCCCGGGATATTATCTTTAGCGACTCCGATCAATCCGCTGCCAGCGAGGCCTTGAACAGCAAGCTGAGTCA